>JBJDYY010000031.1:0-6153 GCA_051867715.1 Candidatus Avispirillum sp. | reverse complement strand
CCCTCTCTTTAGCCGGGCAGGGTGGCTCGGAGGGACTGCTGACGGGGCAGCAGTCCCTTCGAAAAATCCTCTCTTCATTTCTGTCAACTAATTAGCAAGTCTGAATTCCGAAAAGCACTGTCAATTACGCAAAACTTGCCTTCCGCAGTCAGCCCTGCATCTCAGCTCCCCCCGCAGCCTTACATCATTTGCATTTCGGACCGCGGATTTACATATATTCATATTCAAGAGATTTGTTCGGTACACCGGACGGTAAAAAATGGCCGTAATTCTTTACAAACGGATGCAATTATGATATTATAGTAATGATTAGATAATTTTACCGTGCGAAAGGGGGGACTGATGTGCTTTGCTGCGGACGGACGGATATAGGCAAGCGCCGCCGGTTCAATCAGGACAGCTTCATATGTGAGAGCTTTGACAACGGCATGACTCTCTGCGTCGTTTGCGACGGAATGGGAGGAGCCGCCGGAGGAGGTCTTGCAAGCGGACTTGCATGCGGCAACTTTACAGACAGCGTGGCGGAATTCGCCGAGAGCTTCGGTAAACGCGAAAGCCTCAGCCGTTCCGATGAAAGAGCCATAAAACAGGCACTGACCGACGCCTGTGACGCCGCAAACCTGGCGGTATACCGCCGTGCGGAGGAGCAGCCGGAGCTTCGGGGCATGGGTACCACATTGGTTGCCACACTGCACTTCTGCGGCGTGCTGTTTACGCTTAATGTGGGCGACAGCAGGATGTACCTCATTCACTCGGGGAAAATGAATCAGATAACCCACGACCATTCCTATGTTCAGTATCTGGTGGATCAGGGCAAAATGACTCCGGAGGCGGCGCGTCGCTCCCTTAACAAAAACATAATAACAAGAGCGGTGGGCACGGAGCCTACGGTGGAGCCGGATATATTTGTTACAAGACTGAAAATTCAGAATGATACGCCTGAATATATCGGCGTTCTCTGCTCCGACGGACTGACAAACCATGTTTCTCCGGAGGATATATGCTCCACATCAATAAAGGCGCTGGAGGCTACATGCGACAGGGCTCTCGGACACATATGCGAGGAACTTATAGATCTTGCAAACGAGGGCGGCGGAGCCGATAACATTACCGCGGTGGTGTTTACGGTCTGAAATGCCGGCGCATGCGTGCCGATGCATGCGTGTTGATGCACGCGGCAATACTTTACCGAAAGGAGAGTGCGGTCAATGGAAGGATACGAAAAATACGTCGGGGCAGTCCTTGACGGCAGATATAAAATCGAAAAAATCATCGGTATCGGCGGCATGGCCGTGGTGTATAAGGCTCACGATATGCTTATGAACCGCCCGGTGGCGGTAAAAATGCTTAAAGATGAGATCGCCGGGGATGAGGAAAGCGTAAAGCGCTTTGTCAACGAGTCCAAAGCGGTCGCCATGATGTCCCACAGAAATATTGTAAGCATTTACGATGTCAGCGTACGGGACGACGTGAAATACATCGTCATGGAATATATTGAGGGAATTACCCTGCGCAACTATATGTCAAAGCGCGGTCAGCTTACTCTCAGGGAGATAATAAGCTACACCGAGCAGATACTGCTGGCGCTGAGCCACGCCCACAGCAAGGGCATCGTGCACCGGGACATAAAGCCGCAGAACATAATGCTTCTGAAAAACGGAATTATCAAGGTGACGGACTTCGGAATTGCAAAGCTGCCAAATGCCGAGACCGTTACCATGACGGATAAGGCAATCGGCACCGTATACTATATCAGCCCCGAGCAGGCAAGCGGTCAGCCTATCGACCGCCGCAGCGATCTGTATTCTCTGGGCGTTATGATGTACGAAATGGCGACGGGAGAGCTGCCCTTTACGGCAGACAGCCCCGTATCTGTCGCCATGATGCAGATAAACGATACGGCGAGAGCGCCGGGAGAGCTTAACCGCAGCATTCCCAAAGGGCTTGAGCAGATCATCGGCATCGCTATGGAGAAAAAGCCGGAGTACAGGTATCAGAGCGCGGAGGATATGCTCCGTCAGATACGCAGGCTTAAGGAAAACCCCAATGTGGTTTTCCGTATTCCCAAGCACAGGGAGGACGGGGAATCCAAAGGAATTCTGTCCCTGCTCAGCGGCGGCGGTCCCATGTTCCCCGTTATCGCGGCGGTAGCGCTGGCGTTTATCATAGTGTTCTCCGTAGGAACGGTGTATGTTCTGGGACGGGTGGCGGACGCCATGTCCAATGTTTCCCAGACTATAACCGTCAAAGAATTCGTAGGCAATATTTACACTGACGAGCTTGCAAACGCCCTTGACTCTTCGGACGAATACAAGGTCAGCGTGGAATATGTGTATTCCGAGGAATACGAGCCGGGACTCATAATCGAGCAAGACCCCAAAGCGGGTTCAACAAGAAAGATAATCAAGGGCGAGCAGAAATGCGAAGTCACCCTTACGGTATGCAGCGGGCAGAAGGAGGTCACGGTACCCGATCTTGTGGGGCTTGACCGCCGAAGCGCGGAGCTTCAGCTCAGAAAGCTGAGCCTGAAAGCGGCAATTGAGTATAAAAAGAGCAACGAATATTCAAGCGGTCAGGTAGTTGAAATATCTCCCGCGGCAGGCGAGAAAATAAGCATCGGCGAGACCGTGACCGTGTATATATGCGGCGGCGCCGAGGAGGGCGACATAAAGGTGCCCGATTTCGTGGGCATGACGGAAAAAGAAGCTTTTGCAAAGCTTATAGAGCTTGACCTGCTTCCCGGCAAGGTGACTTATGTCAAGGATAAGGCGGAAAGGGGCAAGATAATTTCCCAGGGCGAGGAAAAGGGCTCCAAGGTGGCAAAATATACGAAAATCAGCTTTAAGGTAAGCGGCGGACCCGACTATGACCCCGAAAACCCCGACGCTACGAAGCCTGAGACCACCAAAGCGGAGACCACAAAGGCGGAGACTACCAAAAAGCCGGAGACCACAGAGACTGTAACAACCGAGGACACCACCGAATCCGTGACTACGGAGAATACAGACTCCGATACTACCGGCGATGACTCTGCTTCCTCCGATATAATACCCGCAGATGCGGACACCTGACGGTAAGGCGGTTTCATTCTGTGAGTGAAAAAACTTTTAAGGGAATAATACTGTGGGGAGTGGGCGGACTTTACGGAGTCCGCCCTTATCCCGAAATATCCTCCCAAAGTGCGCAAATCCGCACAGAGGAAAGCGGCGCGGAAAATGTGTATGTATGCCGCGCAAGGGGAGTTTTCCGTCATGAGGGGCTGACCCCTCTGCCGGGAGACAGCGTTACCGTTTCCCGGGAGGGCGTGACTGCGGACGGAAGTCCCGCCGGTGTAATTGACGCCGTGGGTCAGCGCAGAAACAGCCTTGTGCGCCCGGCTCTTGCAAACCTTACACATCTTTTCACCGTAATACCGGCGGCGCAGCCAACCCCTGTGCTGACAGGTGCGGACAAGCTTATATGCGCGGCTGAAAGCCGCGGAATAGAACCGGTAATAGTGGTAACAAAGGCGGAGCTTTCGCCGGACAGCGCCGAAAAAATACTGAAGATTTATAGGGGCGCAGGTTTTGCCGCATTCGGACTTCGGGGCGACGGCAGTCTTGACGCCGAGCTTTGCGACTATCTTGCAAAAGAGGCGGCGCGGGGCGTGGTTTGCGCTGCCTTTGCAGGAGTATCCGGCGCGGGAAAGTCAACGCTTATGTCCCGCATTTTCCCCGATCTGCGGCTTGCCACGGGAGAGCTCAGCCGAAAAATTCAGCGCGGCAAGCATACTACCCGCCGCGCCGAACTGTATCCCGTAAATGCAGGCGGCGAGCTGTGCTTTATTGCAGACACCCCCGGCTTTTCCGTTATGGATTTTTCCCGCTGCGACTGCGCAAACACTTCGGATCTGCCCTATCTGTTCCGCGAGTTCGCGCCTCTTATGGGCAAGTGCCGCTATACAAAATGCACCCATACCTCGGAGGAGGGCTGCGCCGTGCTTGAAAAAATGGCGTCGGGAGAGATTTCCGAAAGCCGCCACGCAAGCTACTGCGAGATGCTTGAGGAAATACGCAGAAATCCTCCGTGGAAGAAAAACGGCAGAAGCAGATAAGTTTATAAATATTTTAATATTTCAATATAAAAGAGGTTTTCAAATTGACAAAGACAGACATTTTTTCCGGATTTCTCGGAGCAGGCAAAACGACGCTTATAAAAAAGCTCATTTCCGAAGCCTTTAAGGGCGAAAGCCTTGTAATTATCGAGAACGAGTTCGGCGATATCGGCATCGACGGCGGCTTTCTTCAGGACGCCGGCGTGAATATTACCGAGATGAATTCCGGATGTATATGCTGTTCCCTTGTGGGAGATTTCGCGGCCGCTCTGAAAAAGGTGGTGGATGAGTACGCCCCCGACCGCATTCTGATCGAGCCCTCCGGAGTGGGCAAGCTTTCCGATGTTATAAAGGCGGTAAAAGGCGCCGGAATTCCCGACCTTGAGCTTAACAGCTTTACTACCGTTGTAGACGCGGGCAAATGCAAAATGTATATGAAAAACTTCGGCGAGTTTTTCAATGACCAGATTGCAAGCGCGGGCACGGTAGTAATGAGCCACACAAAAGGTCTCAGCGAGGAAAAGCTGTCAAAAGCGGTTGAACTTGTGAGAGGCGTCAACGGCGACTGCGAAATAGTCACCACCGACTGGGAGCTTCTCAGCGGCGCTCAGATACTGTCGGCGATGGAAAAGAGCATGACTCTGGCTGATCAGCTTCACGCCCTTGAAGAGGAGACCTGCCCTGTCTGCGGCGGTCATCACGAGCATCATCACGAGCACGACCATGAACACGAACATGAGCATGAACATGAGCATGAACATGAGCATGAACATCATCACGAACACGGCGAGGAATGCTCCTGCGGCTGCCATGACCATGACCATCATCACCACCACGCCGACGAGGTGTTCACAAGCTGGGGCAAGGAGAGCGCCCATACCTACACGAAAGCGGAGCTTGAGTCTGCGCTGAAAGCGCTTGAAAACGAAAGCGAGTACGGCATGGTTCTGCGCGCAAAGGGTATCGTTGCGGGAGAGGGCTGCTGGTATCATTTTGATTACACTCCCGGAGAGCCCGACATCCGCGAGGGCAGCGCCTCCACTACAGGCAGGCTTTGCGTTATCGGCAGCGGCATCAGCGAGGACAAGCTGGGCGAGCTTTTCGCGTGAGAGAATATAACATAAAGAAAGGCACAGACCGACATGAACGATATTCCCGTATATCTTGTCACGGGCTTTCTTGAATCCGGAAAGACCACATTTATTCAGGATACCCTGCAGGACAAAAAGTTCTGCACGGGCGACAGTATTCTTGTAATAGCCTTTGAGGAGGGAGAGGTCGAGCTTGACCCCACCCTTTTCGGCGGGGACGATGTGGCGCTGGAGACCGTTGAAAACAAAGAGGATATGTCTCCGGAGTTTTTCATAAAGCTTCAGAAAAAGCACCATGCCACGAAAATACTTGTTGAGTACAACGGTATGTGGCCGCTGGGAGACCTTTACGGGGCGGCGCCGGAAAACTGGATCATCGGACAGCAGATACTGTTTTTTGACGCGGCTACGGTGCAGAGCTACAACGCCAACATGCGCAGCCTTGTGGTGGACAAAATACAGAACGCCGATATGATTGTGTTCAACCGTATTACGGACGAAACCGACCCTATGGAGTTTCACAAGCTGGTAAGGGCTCTGTCCCGCAGCGCCTCCATTATTTACGAAAAGACCTCGGGCGAGATCGCATATGACGAAATCGAAGACCCGCTGCCCTTTGACAAGGAAGCTCCTGTCATTGTTATAGAGGATAAGGACTATGCGCTTTTTTACCGCGATCTTGTGGAAAATCTTGAGGATTACCGCGGCAAGCGCGTGCGCTTCAAGGCGATGGTTGCGTCCGACAAATCTCTGGGAACGGGGACTATGTTTGTAGGCCGTCATGTTATGACCTGCTGCGTAGAAGATATACAGTACACCGCCATGGTGTGCAAGTGGGGACGCAGCGACGATTGGAAGAGCTACGATTGGGTAACAGTCGAAGGTGTTATTGATATTAAACGGCACAAAGCATATGAGGATGTGGGGCCGGTGCTTAACGCCGAAAGCGTAACTGCGGCGACAGCTCCC
>JBJDYY010000030.1:0-6156 GCA_051867715.1 Candidatus Avispirillum sp. | reverse complement strand
AGAGGGGAGAAGATACATCGTCTCCCCTCTCTTTAGCCGGGCAGGGAGAGCCCTGCGGGACTGCTGCCGGGACAGCAGTCCCTTCGAATATTCCTCTCTCCACTTCTGCCAGCAAACAATCAAATCTGAATTCTGTACCAATATAAAATACCGATCAACACCCCACTTCGCAATAAAAATATAACAATATAAAATCAAAAAGTCTGCGCCTGCCTTGTGAAAATGCTGCGGCACGGCGCGGGAAAGGATAAATCTAAATATATGTGCGGATTCGTAGGCTTTACGGGAAATATAGTAAACAGAGACGCCGTTATACGGAAAATGGCGGACAGGATTATCCACCGCGGCCCCGATATGGAGGGCTACCATGTGAGCGGAGAGGATCGATTTGACAGTATCGCTCTCGGTCACCGCAGACTGAGCATTATCGACCTGTCCGACGGTCATCAGCCTATGTACAACGAGGATGGCAGCGTCGTTATAGTATATAACGGCGAGGTTTATAATTTTGAAGAGCTGAGAGCACAGCTTGTCTCCCGCGGACATATTTTCAAGACCCGCTGCGATACGGAGGTGCTTGTCCACGGCTGGGAGGAATACGGCACATCTCTGGCGGAAAAGCTTCGCGGTATGTTCGCTTTCGCCATATGGGACGCCAATACCCGCACCCTGTACGGCGCGCGGGACTGCTTCGGAATAAAACCCTTTTACTATTCGCGCTTTCCCGACGGCGGACTTATCTTCGGCTCGGAAATAAAAAGCTTTTTCGAGCACCCCGGCTTCAAACCTGAAATAAATCCCGAGGCGCTGCGCCCCTATCTCACTTTTCAGTTCAGCGCCATGGAGGAGACCTTCTTCAAGGGCACATATAAGCTGCCTGCCGCCCATTGGTTTACCTGGCACGAGGGACAGATGCACACCGAACGCTATTGGGACGCTGACTTTACACATAAAACGGATAAAAGCTTTGAGAGGTGTGCCGACGAGATTGATGCAAGAGTTCACGAGTCCGTGGCGGCGCACCGCATAAGCGATGTAAAGGTGGGATCTTTCCTGTCCGGCGGCGTTGACTCAAGCTATATCACCGCCTGCCTTATGCCGGATGAGACCTTTTCCGTAGGCTTTGATTCCGGCGACGGCTCTCATAAATTCGACGAGACAAGCGAAGCGGGGGAGCTTTCAAAGCTTTTGGGCATAAAGAATTACCGCAATATGCTGGAAAGCGACGAGTGTATTGAGACATTTGCCGAAATTCAGTATCATATGGACGAGCCTCAGTCAAATCCCTCCTCCGTCCCCCTGTATTTCCTTTCAAAGCTTGCAAAAGAGCATGTGACCGTTGTGCTTTCGGGAGAGGGCGCGGACGAAATATACGCGGGCTACGAGTGGTATGACGAAACGCCCGGTATGAGAAAATACAAAAAGCTGCCCGGCTTTATCCGCCGCGGAGCTTCGGACATAGCGCAGCACCTGCCTTATTTCAAGGGGCATGACTTTATAATAAAAGGCAGCGGCAGACCGGAGGACTGGTTTATCGGTCAGGCTTTGGTATTTACGGAAAAGGAAGCCTTTGACATTCTGCGCCCCGAATACCGCGTGGGACCTACCGCACGGGAAGTGGCGGCGCCCATTTACGACCGCGTCAAGGGACTTTCCGAGCTTGAAAAAAAGCAGTATCTTGACCTTAATCTGTGGCTGCCCGGAGATATTCTTCTTAAAGCGGACAAAATGAGTATGGCTCATTCTCTGGAGCTTCGTGTGCCTTATCTTGACAAGGAGGTCATGAGAGAGGCATGCACATATCCCGCGTCCTATAAAATCGCGGGTGACACAAAAGAGGTGCTTCGCCGCGCCGCCAACAAGACCCTGCCCGATCAGTGGGCAAACAGAAAGAAAAAAGGCTTTCCCGTGCCTATTGCCAGCTGGCTTTGCGACGAGGGCTTTTCCGGGCGGGTAAGAAAAGCCTTCGCCTGTGACGCAGCAGGCGAGTATTTCGAACAGGACAGACTGCTTTCTCTTCTTGACGATCCCGCCCACAACAGGCGCAAAATATGGACGGCGTATACCTTCCTGGTATGGCACGAGCAGTTTCTTGAAGGCGCAGCTTTCTCCTCCCATAGCTGATTTTTCTCAACCGAAAAGAGGTCATATATAAATGGAAACAGCAGATAAGGAAAAGCAGATAATCCCCGTGTTTCTCGGCGCGGATCTTAACTGCTACAACTTTGCCAGAGCTTTTCACGAGGCGTACGGAGTAAAATCCTACGCTTTCGGCAGATATGAGATTTCCGCAACCAAGTATTCAAAAATAGTAAATTTCAAAACCGTGCCCGATATGGACAACGAGGACACCATGCTCCGTGAGCTGCACGAATTTGCAAAGCAGCACAGGGGCAGCCTCCTTTATCTTTTCGGATGCACGGACGACTACGCCGCCATGATAATCAGGCGTAAAGGGGAGCTTCCCGAGTACATAGCTCCGTCGCCCTCACCCGAGCTGTACGGCTCCATTCAGAAAAAAGCGGAGTTTTACGAAGTGTGCGACAAATACGGCATTCCCTATCCCGCCACAAAGGTGCTGACTGCTCCCGCAGACCCGGAGGAGATTGATTCCGCGAAACTCGGTTTTGAATATCCCGTAATAGTAAAGCCTTCCTCCAGCGTCGATTACTGGAAGTACCCCTTTGACGGTATGAAAAAGGTGTATACCGCCGAAAATAAAGAGGAAGCGGCGGCTATCGTTTCCCGTATTTACGCCTCCGGCTATCCCGATAAAATGATAATTCAGGAGCTTATCGGAGGCGGGGACTCACAAATGAGAGTGCTGACGGCGTTTTCCGACAAAAACGGAAAGGTGCGCGCCATGTGTCTCGGTCACACCATGATCGAGGAGCATACACCCAAGGGACTGGGCAACCACGCGGCTATCGTGACCGAATCCACGGAGTCTTTGGCGATTGTCAAAAATATAAAGGATATGCTTGAAGCCGTGGGCTATACGGGCTTTTCCAATTTTGATATAAAATATACGGGACAGGGCGACGATTTCAGAGTGTTTGAGATAAATCTGCGTCAGGGACGCAGTAATTTCTATGTCACCTCCTGCGGGATGAATATTGCCCGTCTTGCCGTTGAAAAGTGGGACGACGGAGGGGCGGACTGCGTGCTTAACGAAAACGTTCATTTCTGGCATCATGTTCCCGCCTCCGTGGCATATACCTATACGGAGGACGCTTCTCTTGCGGCAAAAGCAAAAGCGCTTGCAAAAGAGAAAAAGGATACCTGCTCG
The DNA here is from genome assembly GCA_051867715.1 of Candidatus Avispirillum sp. Lineage (GTDB taxonomy): Bacteria > Bacillota > Clostridia > Oscillospirales > CAG-272 > Avispirillum. The sequence continues at coordinate 2,867 of JBJDYY010000030.1, read as the reverse complement.
CTTCTGTATTCCTACGATCTCCGTCTTAATCCCCTGCGCACTCTGTGCGTTCTGGAGCAGCTGAGGCGGCAGAGGAAAAAGTTCAGAATTTACTATCCCAAGTCAAAATAGTCAATTGCCGAAAAAGAAGGTGTTTCCTTGACTCCGCAAAAACAGCCGTTGCTCGGCATACTGGGCGGACTGGGCCCCATGTCAAGCGCGTATCTGTACGAGCTTATAACCGCTCATACTAAGGCCTCCTGCGATCAGGAGCATATTGATATTATTCTGTCCTCGAACGCTTCCACCCCCGACAGGACAGCTTATATAATGAAGAAAAGCGATGTAAGTCCCCTTCCGTATATGGTGGAGGACGCAAAAAGGCTTGAGATTTACGGCGCGGACGCTATCATCATTGCCTGCAACACGGCGCATTATTTTATTGATGAGGTGAGAGCCTGCGTAAAGGTGCCCGTGCCCAGCATAATCGAGGAGACATCAGCTTTTCTGAAAGTGTCCGGCTGCAAAAAGGCGGGCATTATGGCCACGGAGGGCACCGTGTCAAGCCTTTCTTACCAAAGCAAGCTGGAAGCGGTGGGACTTGATTGGGCAATACCCGACGAAAAGTATCAGAGGTATTTGCACGAGCTAATTTACGGCGATGTAAAAAGCGGGCGCAGTCCTGATACGGACAAGTTTTATGCAGTTGCAGAACATCTTGCGAAAAAAGGCTGCGACAGAATGATACTGGGCTGTACGGAGCTGTCCCTCATTAACCGCGAGATCGGCGGGGACAGCCGCTTTGCTGATTCCCTTGAAGTGCTGGCGCACAAGGCAATTACCCTGTGCGGCAAAAAGACCGTGGGCTTTCCCTCAGAATTCGATCTGATGGCGCAGTAGCATTTTCTGCATTTGCAGAAAATGCTTTTCCGTGAAGCGGAAAATAATACGGAAAGGTAGTGTTGGCGTGAGACTTTCCCGAATACTTAAGGATATACCCGGCGAGCTGCGCGGAGGCGACCCCGAATGCACGGGCATTGAGTACGATTCCCGCAAGGCACGCGGGGGAGACTTGTTTGTATGCCTTGTGGGCGCAAAGCGCGACGGTCACGATTTTGCCATGCGTGCATACGACAACGGCTGCAGGGCGTTTCTGTGCGAAAGGGCTTTGGAACTTCCCGACGATGCGGTGCAGGCGGTGACACAGGACACGCGGGCGGCTCTTCCAGTAATTGCCGCCGAGTTTTACGGTCATCCGGCGGACAAACTGCACATAATCGGAATTACCGGTACGAAAGGCAAGACCACTACGGCGCTGCTTTGCTCCGCCATACTTAATGCCGCCGGTATGAACTGCGCGTACATCGGCTCCAACGGAGTCATTATAAACGGTCAGCATACGGAAACGGTCAATACCACGCCGGAAAGCCTTGAACTGCATCACTATTTTGCGCTTATGGCGGCGTCGGGGGTGAAGTACGCGGTGCTGGAGGTGTCCTCGCAGGCTTTGGGACATCACAGAGTTGACGGTATACCTTTTGAAGTCGCGGCGTTTACCAATTTGTCCGAGGATCATATCGGCGAGGGAGAGCATCCCGATTTTGAGGATTACCGCCGCTGTAAAAAACGGCTTTTCAGTGATTTCGGCGCAAAAAACATTATATACAATGCCGACGATGAAAGCAGCGGGTACATGATTGAGGGCGCGTCGGGAGACGCCGTGTCCTACGGCATTAACCGTGAAGCGGATTTCAGGGCTTCCGGTATTGAGAAATACAGAAACGATACTTCTTTGGGTGTGCGGTTCGAATGCCGCAGGGCGGGCAGACTTCATTCGGTGCCCGTTAGTCTTATGTCCCCCGGCACCTTCAGCGTTTACAACGGTCTGTGTGCTATAGCCATTGCCGCCTGCTACGGTGTTGCCGAGGATTTCTCTGCCTCCGTGCTTGAACGCACTCCCGTACAGGGACGCTTTGAGGTGGTAGAGGGGATTCCGGGCAGGACATTTATTATTGATTATTCTCACAACGGTCTAAGCCTTACCAGTGCTTTGACGACGCTTCGTGATTACGCTCCCGAGCGCATAATCTGCGTGTTCGGCTCCGTAGGCGGGCGCACTCGCGGGCGGCGGAGGGAGCTTGCCGAGGCGGCAAGCAAGTATGCGGACTATGTTATCATCACCTCCGACAATCCGGATTTTGAGCCTCCGGAGGAGGTTATTGACGAGATCGCTTCGTATATGTCCTTTGACACGCCGTATGAGTGCGTTGTTGACCGCGGCGAGGCAATAAGGCGTGCGGTAGGTATGTCACGCCGGGGGGATATTGTTTTGTTTGCCGGCAAAGGGCATGAGACATATCAGCTTATATGCGGGCAGAAGGTGCCTTTCAGCGAACGGCGGCTGATTCTTGAGGCATGCGCTTCCATGAGCGCTATCGGGTGATACAGAATTCAGATTTGATTATTTGCGTATAAAAATAAAGAGGGGAATATTCGAAGGGACTGCTGTCCCGGCAGCAGCCCCTCCGAGCCACCCCGACCGGCTAAAGAGAGGGGAGACGATGTATCTTCTCCCCTCTCTTTAGAATCTTTCCCCTCTTCTCGACAGGTCAGAACTGCAAGGCGCTACGTTGAAAGAGCATAACACATTCGACTAAGTGGAGAGAAGTCTGCGCCGTCAGCATAAGTTTCAAGTCTCGCGACAGAACGTAAGCAACGCTAATGAGCGTGTCGATAGCAGACTTGCGGCTACTCACAGAAGGCAAGTTTTGCGGAATTTAGTGTTTTTGAGATTTCAGATTTGATTGTTAGTTGACAGAAGTGAAGAGAGGATATTTCGAAGGGACTGCTGTCCCGGCAGCAGTCCCTCCGAGCCACCCTGCCCGGCT
>JBJDYY010000029.1:0-6180 GCA_051867715.1 Candidatus Avispirillum sp. | reverse complement strand
GAGGGCAAGAGCTGGACTCCCCCCATCGTTGTAAACGATTCCCATTTTGATGACAGAGATACGGGTATCACTTATGTGGGCGACGGCAAAATGGTGCTCAGCTGGTTTTCCCTCGCATATCCCGATTACTGCGAGCCTATTCAGGGTTACGACTGGTTCCCCGCAGGGGATAAGGCTATTTCCAAGGGCTTCGGCGAAATGTGGAAGACTTTGCCCGAGGAAGAGTTCAAAAAGGGTACGGGAGCCTTTGTAAAGACTTCCGATGACTACGGCGTTACATGGAGCGATCCCATCAGAGTGCCTCTTACAGCGCCTCACGGACCCTCCGTCTGCAAGGACGGCACCCTTGTATATATGGGCAAGTATATGGACGAGGACTATGTGGCGCCTGCTCCCATCGTTGTATATATCAGCCGCGACGCAGGCAAGACATGGGAGCATCAGGGTACTGTTCCCGTGGGTGAGGACTGCATAATCGAGAATATGCACGAGCCTCATGTGGTGGAGCTTCCCGGCGGCAGACTTCTGGGCGCTATCCGTGTTCACGAAAGAAAGAGCGAGCCTATGCTATCCATATATACTACATTCTCCGACGATAAGGGTAAGACCTGGACAACGCCCAAATGCATCGGCGTTGACGGACTTCCCCCGCACCTTATGGTTCACTCAAGCGGAGCTGTCATATGCAGCTACGGCTGCCGTACCCAAGGCAAGCACGCAGAGCGCGCTGTTGTAAGCTATGACGGCGGCGAAACCTGGACTGAGGACTACTGCCTTGACGACAGAATAGATACACAGACCGATATGGGCTATCCTGCTTCCGTGGAGCTGTCCGACGGTTCTATCCTTACCGTATACTACCAGTGCCTGCCGAAGCAGTGGCACACCAGCGTACTGTATACGAAGTGGAAGCTTCAGGGCAAATAATTGAGAACATATTTGAAAGCGAGAGCGCATAAATGAAATCAGTTAGAATAACCAGAAAAGTTGACGAGCTGGGAAGAATAGTAATCCCCTCGGAAATCAGAAAGCATTTGGATGTAGAGCCCGGAACGGATCTTGAGGTGGAGCTCCGCGGCGAGGAGGTAGTCCTGAGAAAAGCAGTTGACGCCTGCCGCCTCTGCGGCTCCGAAAACGGACTTTACCGCCTTGATGACTGCTATATCTGCGCCGATTGTATAAAGCGCATCAGCGAGCTTGAAAAATAAAAACGGGGGATGTTTCGGAAAACTTCGAGGCATCCCTTAGCTTTTGCGGCGGGCGGGACTCAGACAAGCATATTCGCCCGTACTTCTATAACCGAAAGCTCTTCAAGCTCCTGCAGGAACGCCACAGTGTCCCTTGCGGCGGTAAGCGCGTCCACGCCGTATTCCTGGCTGAGGCATGAGGCTATTTCAAGGCGGTCGCGCCGCTTTTCTATCTGCCGCCATATAAATGCTCCCGTCTCGTTAAAGGTGCAGATACCGGGAAAAGAGCCTTCGTTTGCCCGCAAAGGAAAAAGTACATATTCGCCGTCAATACTACGCAACACATATTTGCCCAGAATTTTTACCATTTCCGCCACCTCTTTTTCTTCTTTAATACAATTATACAGGCTGCGGCAATCGAAAAATGCCGAAACATAAAACTGCGTCGCGGCTGAGAAAGCAGAAACAATGAACGACAGGATAATTAAAGATATTACGGACTATATTTTTGTTTGTGACACTCCGAGTAGAGCGGATATTATATTCCTTCCCGGCGGCACATACGCCGAGGTGCCTGAAAGGGGCGCAGAGCTGTTTTCGGCTGGCATTGCACCTCTGATTATGCCCTCCGGGAAATACTCCGTCAGTGCCGACGGATTTGCGGGGGTGTCCTCAAAAGAGGAAATATACAGGGGAAGCTACGGCACGGAGTGTGAGTTCTATACGGATGTGCTGAAGAAATGCGGTGTGCCGGAGTCTGCAATTCTCGGTGAGAGACGCGCACGCTATACTATGCAGAACGCCGTATTTTCAAGAGAGGTATGCGACGCGGCGGGTATTAGGGTGCAAAGGGCTGTTATTTGCTGCAAATCTTTTCACGCCCGCCGCTGTCTTGTATATTACGCCTCCGCTTTTCCGGAAGCTGAGCTTGCGGTCTGCCCAACGGACTGCAACGGGATAAGCCGGGAAAACTGGTATAAAAGCAAAGAGGGCTTTGATACTGTGATGAGCGAAGTCAGAAAAACGGGTGACCAGGCGGCAGGGGAGCTTTGGGCGTATACGCAGCGGTTCATGGACAATTAACACAAAAAGACTAGGCGTTTTTTCAGTCAAAATCGCCTTTGAAACTGTTTCGGAAAACTGTTATAATTATATTAAGGCTAAAGGGCGCCTCGTTGCGCCCTGTTTTTATTCGGAGGTCGTGGCATGGAAAAATTCAAAGCGGGCGACTGCGTGAATTACCGCCGAAACGGCATATGTAAAGTGATAAGCATTACGAAAAGAGATTTCGGAACGCTGGGAGAGACGGAGTATTATGAGCTGTCTCCGGTGTACGATCCAAAAACGGTAATATATGTTCCCACAGAATCTCCGACCCTTACGCAGGGTATGCGCCGATTGCTCTCTGCTGAAGAAATAGACCGCATAATCGAGGAAGCGGAAGGCGGGGAAATTTGCCGGATAGAAGATGCAAAAAAGAGAAGCGCTGTTTACGGGGATATTATTACAGAGGGGGATCCGGGCAAGATTTTGCGATTAGTGAAGGAACTGAGTCTGTACCGTATCAGCGCTGAGAAAGAAAAAAAGAAGTTTTATGCAAGCGATGCAAAGCTTTTGTCTGCAGCAGAGAAAGCTATATTTGAAGAATTCGCTTACGTTCTGGGAATTGAACGGGACGAAGTAATACCGTATATTATGAATAAAGCGGAGTCCGTCGGGAAAGCCTGACGCGGACTCCGCTTTTTGCGCCGCTTTTCTCCCCGTCCTGTGATATGATAATAAAACCCGCCGAAGTGTCATATATATCAACAGCAGAGACAAGGTTAAAGGGGTGACGGGCAATATGGATGAGGCAAAAGCGGCGGCGCTGTCCTTCGGGAGAGGGCGGGACAGGGACGCCCGAAAAGGCAGGGAGCAAAACTCTGCTGATTTTTTTATACCTGTCAGCAGGACGGGACAGAGCGACGCGGAAGCGGCAAAAATGACAGAGAGATACGGCGCAAACACTTTGACCGAAAAAAAGAGAAAAGGCTTTTTCCGTCAGCTTCTGTCAAGCTTCAACGACCCTATAATCAAAATACTTCTGGCTTCTCTTGCGGTCAATGCCGCGGTCAGCCTGGGCAGAATAAATGTGCCGGAGACCTTAGGCATTGCCGCCGCCATACTTATAGCTACTTTTGTATCTACGGCGTCCGAATACGGCTCGTCTCTCGCTTTTGAAAGGCTTCGGGAGAAAAGCGGCTCGTCTTTCTGCTATGTACGGCGCGGTGGAGTACTTGTACGGATCCCTCATTCGCAGGTGGCTGTGGGAGATATTGTTATGCTTAAAGCGGGCATGAGTATCCCCGCGGACGGAATTCTGGTGTGGGGAAATGTGCAGTGCGATCAGGCGTCGCTGACGGGGGAGAGCCGTCCGTGTGAAAAGCGACCCACAGCGGCGACGGGAGTTTGCCCCGAAAGCATAGATTGGGTGCCGCAAAGCAGTGAGCAGGTGTTTTGCTCAAGCACCGTTTGCCGCGGAGAGGGTGAAATGCTGGTACTGCGCGTAGGAGATTCTACCTTTATAGGTCAGGTGGCGGGAAGCCTTCAGGACAGCGGGCGACCGAGCCCTCTGAAGCGCCGTCTCTCCGAGCTTGCCAAGGGAGTCAGCTATATAGGATATGTGGGCGCGGCCATGATAGCCTTTGCATTTTTATTCAATTCTTTTGTTATAGACAGCGGGATGAATACCGCGCTTATTCTTGAAAAGCTCAGAGACACAAATTTTGTTTTGTCTCAGGTGCTACGCGCTCTGACCGTAGCTGTGTCTGTCATTGTAGTCGCGGTACCGGAGGGACTGCCAATGATGATAACCGTGGTGCTGTCCTCGAATATGCGCAAAATGCTGTCCGGCGGGGTGCTGGTGCGGCGGCTTGTGGGCATTGAAACTGCGGGGAACATGAATATACTTTTTACGGACAAAACCGGAACGCTTACTGAGGGAAAAATGACGGTGTGCGGTCTTTACGGTGCAGGTTGGAGTGCTTTGACTGTACGTGAGCTGCAAAAAAGCCCTCTTTACAGGGATGTAACAGACTGCATAAGTCTATCCTGTTCCGAAGCCGGGGGCGCTACTGAAAAGGCGCTGTGCGCCTTTATACGCTCCGGAAAAGCTGCCGAGGCGGCCAGGAGAATTCCGTTTGATTCCGTGATAAAGCTGTCCGCGGGGCTGGACCTTAGCGGCAGAGCATTTTTTGCAGGTGCTCCGGAAAAACTTATTGACGCCTGCACGCGCTTTCTTGACGGAAAGGGAAGAGTCTGCGCGTTTGACGCGGGGAGCCGCAGGCTTATTCTCGGCAGGCTGAATGAGTTGGGAGATGAAGCCTGTCGGGTGGTTTGCTGCGCCAAAGGGGATGCCGACAGCTTTGCGGCGGCGGAGCGCGGAGAAATAGCGGGACTTACGCTTATCTGTCTTGCCGCCATGCGTGATCCCGTGAGGAAGGCGGTGCCGTCAAGTGTTGCTGACGCCCACAGCGCGGGCATACAGGTAGTTATGGTTACGGGCGACAACCCGCATACGGCGGCGGCTGTTGCGCGTGAGTGCGGTATAATTACCGAAACCTGCAACACAGTTCTTGAGGCGGATGTGCTTCACAAAATGACGGATGGGGAGCTTAAAAAAATACTGCCGAGTGTTGCGGTGGTGTCGCGAGCCTTGCCGCAGGACAAAATCCGCCTTGTGCGTCTGGCGCAGGAGGAGGGACTTGTGGCGGGTATGACCGGCGACGGCATAAACGACGCCCCGGCTCTGCGCGCTTCCGATGTGGGCTTTGCCATGGGAAGCGGAACTGATATAGCGAAAGAGGCGGGAGATGTTGTCATAACCGATGACAGCTTTGCTTCAATTACGAAGGCGGTACTGTACGGGCGTACTATATTTGAGAGCATCAGAAAGTTTATTGTATTTCAGCTTATGATGAATCTGTGCGCTATGGGAGTGTCGCTTATAGGTCCGTTTATCGGCATTGACAGTCCCGTTACTGTCATTCAGATGCTGTGGGTGAATATTATAATGGACACATTGGGCGGTCTTGCCTTTGCCGGGGAGCCGGCGCTGAAAGCGTATATGCGGCGCAGTGCCGTACCACGCGGGGCAAAGCTTGTGTCGGGCAAAATGATGAATCAGATACTCATAACCGGCATTTATACTCTTACTCTGAGCATTGTGTTTCTGAAAAGCGGGCGGCTGCGTGCACTTATCGGAGGCAGCGATACTTATTACCTGACCGTGTTTTTCGCCATGTTCATTTTCTGCGGGATATTCAATTCATTTAATGTGCGCACGCCCAGCATAAATCTGTTCAGCCATCTGGCGGGCAACAAGCCGTTTATACTTATTATGACCCTTGTGGCGGCAGTACAGCTGCTTATTATATACTTCGGCGGAGAGGTTTTCAGATGCGAGCCGCTCAGCGCCCGTCATCTGGCATTTGCCGCATTGCTTGCTTCGTCCGTTATCCCCGCTGATATACTGCGCAAGCTTTTGTGCCGCCGAAAATGAAAAGCGTGACAGGTGCTGTCGGGGCTCCGCTTTGGGCTATGCAGGGGCTCTGCCCCTGACCCCGCCAAGAACCTTTTTTGAGGAAAAGGTTCTTGGAACTCCAAAAAACTTTTGCCCTGATAAGGCAATATCGCAATCCCTCGCAGGGGTGCCGCAAAGCGGCTGGCATATGAAGAAAGGCAGGAGAAAGTTCACTTTCTCCTGCCTTTCTTCATTGCTATACGGACGGCAAAGCCGTCCGCCCCTGCGGCTAATAAGCAATCTGCAATTCTTATTTTCTGTGGGTAGCATTAAGTCTGCTACCGACACGCTCATTAGCTTTGCTATATGTCTGCCGCGATACTTGAAGTTTAGGCTAACGGGACAAGCTCCCTACACTTAGTCGAATGTGTTGTGCTCTTTCAACGCAACGCCTTGCAATTCTTCCGTGTCGAGAAGAGGGGAGAGATTCTA
>JBJDYY010000028.1:0-6253 GCA_051867715.1 Candidatus Avispirillum sp. | reverse complement strand
TCGGCAAAAGCCTCTTTTGAACCACCTGCTTAGCAGGTGGTTTTCGGGATACCAACAAAAACTCCGCTCTGCATTTTGCAGAGCGGAGTTTTGTCTGTAATTATCTGAAGCAGACGCACATTCTGTATGAGCCGGAGCAAAGGTCTACGGTAAAGCTTTCATATTTGCAGCCGCTGTCGGAGCGCTTGCACAGTACTCCGTCTCCGCATAGCTTTCCGAATGCCTCCCGCCTTGTCCAAAGACTGTAAAACTCCTCGGCGGAGGAAACGGGAGAGGCGAAAAAACGCTCATATATTTTGGAAAGTTTGGCTGTATCGGCACCGTGGTCAATAAATTCCGCGTCAAGCCCTACTGCCGTACCTGAAAAGGGAAGTGTTATTATTTTGATGTCTTTTTCGTCCCACGCCGAGATTTCTTTATCTGTTATAAGGGCGCAAGCCGCAAGTCGGTTGGAGTGAGTCATGGAAAAATCAACCCCGCCGCAGAGTGCATAAGGTCTGCCGCCCTCTTTCACAGCAAACTCCGTCTTTATACCCACGGCACGAAACAGACTGTCGCGGCACAATATTCCCGCTTCGTGCTGCGACTCTCGATCCGTATCCGTCGCCCTGTAAGCTATATATATCATTTTGACTTCTTGCCGCTGATCTTATAGCGCCATGTGCCGAAATAGAATTTCGGCAGGCTCATCATTCTGCCGATTCTTCTCGGCTCGCAGAGCAGACGGTAAAACCATTCAAGTCCCAACTTAATAAACAGCTTGGGTGCGCGTTTAAGGTTTCCTGAATACACATCCAGACTGCCGCCGAGACCTAAAAATACTTTTACATTTGGCAGCTTTTCGCGGTTTTCGGCAATCCACTTTTCCTGAAGCGGAGCGCCCAGACATACGAACAGAATTTCCGCGCCCGACTCGTTTATAAGGCGCAGGGTTTCATCGTTTTCCTCGCCTTCTTTTTTGAAATAGCCGTGACGTGTGCCTGCGACTTTTATACCCGGGTATTTTTCCTCAAATACCTTTTTGCATTGGTCTGCCACCGACACTCCCGAGGGCGTTCTGCTTTCGTCGCTGCCGCCGAAAAGAAATACTCCCGCACCGCTTTCCGCTGCAGCTTCAAGTACGCGCTCACCAAGCTCAATTCCTGCGACCTTGCCTTTAAGGGGAGTACCGAGGATACGGGCGGCCTTAACCACGCCTACGCCGTCGGGCACCACAAGCTCCGCAGAGTTTATAAGGTTGCAGAAGTCAGCGTCGTTTATACATAACTGTACTATTTCCGCATTAGGCGTGTAAACCGCGGTCTGTATGCCGCTTTTCAAATTTTCTTTTATAAATTCCGTCGCCTCGTCAATATCCACATTTGCAATATTGACCCCGCGCACATTGATTTTTTTGATTTCCACCTGAAAATTTCCTTTCAAATATGTGTGAGACTGCCGCAGCGGGCAGCGCAAAGAACGCAGTATATTCTGCGCCGCGGCGCTCTCATACAATTATAAAGAGTGAAGAAAAGGCTGCCGTGGCAGCCTTTTCTTTTCTCAGCCGTTCTGAGCGGATTTTTCCATGTATGAGACTACATCGCCCACGGTGATAAAGCCGCGGATGTCGTCGTCGCTTACTGCAACTCCGAATTTGTCCTCGCAGAGAAGAACAAGGTCCGCAAGCTCCAGGGAGTTGAGCCCTAAGTCAGAGGTAAGCTGTGCTTCGGGTTTGATTTCTTCCTCCTTGACATCCATCTCGGAAACAAGGATTTCTTTCAGTTTTTCAAACATTTTTATGACTATTCCTTTCGTTGATTTGTGACGTTTTTACAAAGCCTCCGGGCTTTGTAAATGCCGCCGCCTCATTTGGCGGCAAGGCACAAATGGGGTTTGAAACAGCTCGCGTACGCTCCGCGCTCGCTTTACTTTCAAACTTTACTCCTTACAGTTGCTTTTCAATGATTACTTTACAAGAAAACGCTTGATTTTCTTGGTAAGTGTTTTTTCAAAGTCCTCGTGCCTGATTTCAAAGCGGTTGATATGCTTGTAGGCAGGGAGAGTGCGGTTTATCTGCGCAATTGCTTCCTTGAGAATAAGGCTTGCGGCAGTATCGCTTGTGCCCTCGCCGAGAACATCGTAATCGGGAACGATAACTGCGGTAATAACCGTCTCGCCGTCGTCTCCGTCGCGTCCTATAACAACGCATTCGCGAACCGCGGTTATTCTGTGCAGTCTTTCCTCCAGCTCCTCGGGGAATACATTTTTGCCGTTGGAGGCGATAATGACATTCTTAAGTCTGCCGGTGATTGTTATATAACCCTTTTTGTCCATCTTGCCGATGTCGCCGGTGCGGAACCAGCCGTCATCGGTAAAGGCTGCGCGGGTGGCTTCTTCGTTTTCGTAGTAGCCCTTCATAACATTGGCGCCGCGCACAAGTATTTCGCCCTCGCCGTTTTCGGACTCAGCCATAGGTGCTATCTTTACTTCGCAGAAGTCCACAGGCTGACCGATAGTATCAAATTTAACCTTGCCGGGACGGTTGACGGAAACAAGGGGAGAGCACTCCGTAATGCCGTAGCCCTGGAAAACGGAAATTCCGAAGGAATAGAAGTCTCGGATGATCTGGGGATCGATGGGAGCGCCGCCTACCACGATGCTCTTAAGTCTTCCGCCGAAAGCGCCGGTTATCTCGCCGAACAGCTTTTCGCGGTTGTCAATGCCCAGTTTGAGAAGCTGGTCGCTGATAGCCATACCGGCGCGCACCTTTTTCTCGATGCCCTTGCGCTTTATCTCAGCCCATATCTTTTTGTGAACGGTCTCAAGGAAAAGGGGAACAAGTATTAGGGCGGTGGGCTTATACTCCTTGAAGCAGCGGGTGGCATATCTTATGCCCTCGCACACATAAGTGGTGCAGCCCAGATTTGTAGCGGCTATCTGACCGGTGGTCAGCTCGTATGTGTGGTGAATGGGAAGCACGGACACGAAAACATCGTCGGGACCGTACTGCGTGGAAAGGCAGGAGGCGTTGGCGGAAGCCACCATGTTGCCCTGCGACAGCATAACTCCCTTGCTGGAGCCTGTGGTGCCGGAGGTGAAGAGGATTGCGGAGACCTTGTCAAGGTCGATAACAGCGTCCTCAAAGGAGGTGTCGCCGTTTGCAACTGCGTCCTTGCCCAGCCTTATCATTTCGTCGAATTCAATGCACTTGTCGCTGTCAAGCCTGCAGTCTGCGGAAATATAGTATTCAAGAAAATCGGCCTTAGGCAGAATTTCCTCGATCTTCGGCTCCATAGCGGAGGTGTAGACAACTGCGCAGCACTTGGAAATTTTCATAAACTCAGCCATCTGCGCGGCGTCAAGCTCATGGTCAAGGGGAACTATAATGCCTCCGGTTATCATAACGGAGTAGAAAGCGGCAGTCCACGCGGGATGAGTGTCGCCGGTTACCGCGATAGTTTTTCCCGCAAGTCCCTTCAGGGTCAGAGCGGTGGAAAAAGCACGGACATTTTCGTAGAACTCGGCGTAGGAAATGCTGCAAAGCTCTCCGTTTACTTTATAGTTATACAGCGCCTTGTCTCCGAAGCGCTCGGCGCTGGTACGGAGCATCTGACGGAAGTCTTCAATGAATTTGGGTGCTTCAACGGGTTTAAGATTATTGTAAGTAGCCATATCTTTCCGTTTCTCCGGCTGGAATTTTACTGTGCCGTATGCCGGCGGGCACAGCCCCGTATGCCTGCAAAAATGCAAATATACACTATTATTATAAAGAAAAGCAGTCTTTATGTCAAGGTTTTTGCGGCAAAAAACAGGGCGGCGGAAATACGAAAGAGCCGCGGCGATTGCCTCGGCTCTTTTATAAATCTGTTATTCTCCGAGAAGATCCAGAATCTTCTTGTCGCCGTATACCATTTCCCAGTCTGCGGTGAACGCGTCTACCGCGTAGAGGGTAAGAGGATGGTAAATAAGCTGATCGAACAGCTCGGGGTTAATGGTAACTGCGGGGCAGCCTACCATAGCCACTTTGTGTACCTGCTCTACGTTCTTGAAGCTTGCGGCAAGCACCTTGCAGGAAATATTGTGCTTTTTGAAAAGCTCAACGATTTCTTCAACAACGTGAACGCCGTCGGAAACGATATTGTCAAGTCTGTTGATGTAGGGAGCGACATAATCGGCGCCTGCGAGAGCCGCAAGCATTGCCTGCTGCTGAGTGAATATAGCGGTGGCGGTGACCTTGATGCCCTTGCCCTTCAGAATGGAGATAGCCTTAAGTCCCTCTGCGGAAACGGGGATCTTGATGTAAAAATCGCCGCCTGCGATTTTCTTAAGCTCCTCGGCTTCCTTAACGATGTCCTCGGCAACATCGCTGGTGGTCTGGATGTGAAGCATTCTGTCGGGGCCGATAATACTTCTGATCTCAGCGATAAGCGCCTTAAAGTCAGCCTTTTCCCGGGAAATAATGGTGGGGTTGGTTGTAACTCCGGCTACGGGGAAGAATTCGATACATCTGCGGATTGCCTTGGTATCCGCACTGTCGATTATATACTGCATTGTGGTACTTCCTTTCTTTTTTCCACGTAATATGATAGCACCGCGGGCTCAATATTGCAATTATATCAATATACAAATATTAGTGCGTAATAGCGGATTTTTCGGTCAAAATCGCAACATTGTGCGGCGTCAAACGGATAATGCGGGGACAATGCGCGAATAACGGAGAAAACAGGCGGCGGTTTTAATAGTTATTTTTGTGAAAACACTTTATTTATTCACAAAAATGTGATAGTATATAGTACAGAGAAAGGAGGCGGCACGGTGGCGCAGGATAAAAAAGCGAGGAAGGTCATAGCGCTCAACAGAAAGGCGCGGCACGATTATTTCGTGGACGATACCTTTGAAGCGGGCATAGAGCTTTTCGGCACTGAGGTGAAAAGTCTGCGTGCCGGGACCGTTAATCTTAAGGATTCGTACTGCCGCATAATAAACGGCGAGCTGTTTGCCTTCGGCGTGCATATAAGCCCGTACGAAAAGGGGAATATTTACAATAAAGACCCCCTTCGCGTGCGCAGACTGCTGATGCACAAAAAGGAAATAGGCAAGTTGTTTTACGCCGTATCCCGTGACGGCTGTACGCTCATACCTCTTTCTCTGTATTTTTCCGGTTCCCGCGTAAAGATGGAGCTCGGGCTCTGCCGGGGCAAAAAGCTTTACGATAAGCGCGAGGCTGACGCCAAGCGTCAGGCGGGCAGGGAAATGGAAAGATATTCAAAACTCGGCCGCAGAGACGGCTGAAACCGCGGGGCCGCAATGGTTTCGACGGGGATCCTGATTGGCGATAAGCGGGTAGTGTTTGGGGAAACACTTAAATAAGCTCCACTTAAATTTAAACGCTAACAATAACAGCGAACTGGCAGCTGCATAAGCTGCGCCGCCTACGAGCGGCCTGTCCGTGCGGTGAATTGCCGCGGCTCCGTGCGGGCATAACATCAGCGGCAAAAGTGAACGGCGAGTTATCTTTTGCAGCCGTCACTGACTAAAAAGATACCGACTTCCGTATCCCGTCTGCCGGAGACGGAAGCGGGAAGCACAAAAGGCTGACTGCACCCGGAGAAAGTTGCAGGGAGGGGTTTTCGGACGTGGGTTCGACTCCCACCGGCTCCACCAACAAAAAAGTCTCTTTTGTCCAACGGACAAAAGAGACTTTTTGAGTGATGCGTTCCTTGCGGAACGTGAAGCGCACTGCGTGCGTGATGCGGCTTCGCCAGTGATGCACGCCTTCGGCGCGTGAGCGGAACGCATCGCATCACTTATCACAGCGCAGCGGCATCACTTATCACCTATTTGCAAGCGATATATCATTGAAAAGCATACTGAAAATACTGAAAATACTGCATATCAGCCGTAGTCAACGTAATAAACCCTAACGGGCTTTGTGAAATACACTTTGTGCGTGAAAAGATGCTCCGCATCGCGAAATGCCTGCGGTAGGCTCTTGCCTAAAAACGGGGATAAACCGCCATCTTAGATTGATTTCTAAGGTGGCGGTTTTACATATGGGCTAGTTGTTTGAAAAACAATTCAATATTAGTTATAATAAAAGCGTAGTATAGTATTAAGTGTAAACGAAAAAGGAGAACTGCTTAATGAGAGTATATTCTCCCCGATAAAAGATGACTGCAGGTATACAAGTGTCAAAGACCGCCTTTTTGCCATTAACCCCTCGCCCCGCCTCGTGCGGGGCGTTTCTTTGCATGGAGGATTTCAAAAAAATGAC
>JBJDYY010000027.1:0-27916 GCA_051867715.1 Candidatus Avispirillum sp. | reverse complement strand
AATTATGTGGAGCTTCTGCGCGAAGTCGGCGCTTGCTTCTCCGTCAACAATATGCTCCGCGCCGAGTGCTACAAGCAGCGTATGGAAAAGGGACTCAGCTTCCTTGAATTCAACTATATGATAATGCAGTCCTACGACTTTTACCATATGTATAAGGAATTCGGCTGCAATATGCAGTTCGGCGGCGACGACCAGTGGAGCAATATGCTGGGCGGTACGGAGCTTATAAGAAAGAAGCTGGGTAAAGACGCTCACGCCATGACCATCACGCTTCTCACCGACTCTCAGGGTAAAAAGATGGGAAAGACCGCAGGCAACGCCGTGTGGCTTGACCCCAAGAAGACCTCGCCCTACGATTTCTACCAGTACTGGCGCAATGTATCCGATGCCGATGTGCTGAAATGCATCCGTATGCTCACCTTCCTGCCTCTTGAGCAGATAGAGGAAATGGATAAGTGGGAGGGCGCTCAGCTTAATGAAGCGAAAGAGATTCTTGCATATGAACTTTGCAATATGGTACACGGCAAGGACGAAGCAGAAAAGGCAAGAGAAGCCTCCCGCAGTATCTTTGTATCGGGCGGATCCAGCGAAAATATGCCCACCACCAAGCTTTCCGAGGATGATTTCGTTGACGGAAAAATCCTCGTAGCAGATATGCTTGTAAAAGCAGGTCTTGCACCCTCAAAGGGCGAGGCTAAGCGCATAATCAGCGGAGGCGGAGTATTCGTCGGGGACGCAAAGGCGGAAGGTTTCGGTGCCGCAGTTATGCGCGGCGAATTTACCGATGACGGCGTAATCGTAAGAAAAGGCAAAAAGACATATCATAAATTCAAAGTAAATTAATATGTATAAATACCTGCTTTTTGATGCAGACAATACTCTGCTTGACTTTGACACAGCGGAAAAACAGGCGCTGAGAGAAACCCTCAGCGCCTCACCTCTTGGATTTTCGGACGAGATCCACAGCCGATACCACATTATAAACGACAATGAGTGGAAAAAGCTTGAGCGAGGCGAGACAACAAGGGAAAAGCTTGCAGTAGAGCGTTTTGTGCGACTGTACGATGAGTTCGGCATGGACGGCAATGAATACGGAGCTGCCACTGCAAAACTGTATACCGATAATCTTGCGCACCAGTATCAACTTATGCCAAACGCCGAAAAGGTACTTGATACACTGAGCCGCAAGGGATATAAGATTTATATTGTCACCAACGGCATTACAAAAGTTCAGAAATCAAGGATGAAAAACACTCCCCTTGAAAAATTTGTCCTTCACAGCTTTATTTCCCAGGAAATGGGCTGTGCAAAGCCATCCCCCGTCTTTCTTGATAAGGTGACGGAATATATCGGGGACAGCGACAGATCGAAATATCTTGTTATCGGCGATTCCGAAACGGGAGATATAGCGGGAGCAGTTAACGCGGGAATGGACAGTGTGCGCGTTACAAACGGCAGGGACGTCCAAACTGCGGCTACATATACTGTCAGAGAGCTTACAGAGCTTTACAATATTTTATAAACGGCGGTCATACTATGACGATAAGGCAAAAACAGCTTTGCGACCTGCTTAGCGGGCATAAAATAGAATACAGTGAAAATGAGCCAATGTACGCCCATACTACATTCAGAATAGGCGGCGCCGCATCGGTTTTCGCCGTGCCCGATACGGAGGATAAACTTCGGCTTGCCGTGGACGCCTGCCGCATTGCGGAAACGCCCTATATTGTGCTTGGCAGAGGAAGCAATGTACTTTTCGACGACAGCGGATATAAGGGCGCCGTCATCTCAACGGAAAAGCTGTCGGCAATGACCGTAAGCGGAAACGACATTACCTGCGGCTGCGGCGCGTCGTTTACTCAGACTGCAGTGATTGCCCGTGATAACAGCATTTCCGGACTTGAATTTGCTTACGGCATACCGGGTGCCGTGGGAGGCGCAGTGTTTATGAATGCCGGAGCTTACGGCGGGGAAGTGTCACAGGTGCTTCTTGAGAGCACATATTATGACCCGAACGACGGCAAAATTCATACAATAAACAACTCCGAACATAACTACGGCTATCGCGAAAGCGTTTACAGAGATCACCCCGAGAGAGTAATCCTGTCCGCACGCTTCAGACTTGTCAGCTCAGATAAAAACGAGATTAAACAAAAAATGGACGGCTATATGGAAAGCCGACGGACAAAACAGCCTCTTGAATACCCCTCCGCAGGAAGCGTTTTCAAGCGCTGTCAAGGGCATTTTACGGGACAGATGATAGAGGAACTGGGACTCAAAGGCTATACGGTCGGCAAGGCGCAGGTGTCCGAAAAGCACGCGGGATTTATTATAAACCGCGGAGGTGCCACAAGCGCCGATGTGCTGAAGCTTATTGACATAATAAAAGAAAAAGTCCGCGGCGGCTACGGACTTGACCTTCAGTGCGAGGTCATTTATATAAAATAGAAAATATGAACACTTCATATTCAAAAAAAACCAAAAATGCACTTATGGCAGATACGGAAAAGAAAAACTGCTGCCGCAGAATGCTGTCCGATATGCTTTCTCTTGAAAACGGTGGGGAAGATACAGCGGAAAAAATTTCGGCGTCTCCCGACCATTTTAAGTGTTCTAACTGCTTTTCCGCCTTTCTGAAAGGAATTTTCATAGTGTACGGCAGCGTCACCGATCCTGCAAAGCGCTACCATCTTGAGTTGTCTTTTCCCACTGAGAATATAAGAGACGCGGCGGGTGAGATAATTGACGGTCACGGCTTTGTTATGAGCCGGGGAAGCCGAAAGGGAAGATATCTGTTGTATATAAAGGACAGCGGAAAAATCGAAGAATTTTTCGCCCTTATCGGCGCAAATAAAGCCGCATTTGAGCTGATAAATTCCAAAATCGTAAAAGAACTTCGTGAGGACACCAACAGACAGCTCAACTGCGATATGGCCAATATCAAGAAGTCCCTGTCGGCTTCAAAACATATAACTGAAATAATTCAGCATCTGTATGACAGCGGGGCAATTACCGCGCTTCCCGCAGACCTGAAAGAAACGGCACGTCTGCGCGCTGAGAACGATCAGGCAACACTTTCCGAGCTTGCCCTAATGCACAGTGTTCCCATGACAAAATCCGGTGTAAAGCACCGACTTGATAAAATTGCCGAGTTTGCACGCGAGATAGAAGAACGGGAAAACAGAAGCTGACAATCAGAAAAATTACAAAGCATCCGAAGCCGCGGAAATCGTAAAGGAAACGAAAGGAGCGCCCAAGTGTCGGATTTCGTACATCTTCACCTGCACAGCGAATACAGTCTGCTTGACGGCGCTTGCCGTATTTCCGAGATTCCCGCTGCCGCAAAGCGTGCGGGGCATACTGCCTGCGCCCTTACAGACCACGGAGTTATGTACGGTGCCGTAGCTTTTTATAAAGCCTGCAAAAAAGAGGGCATTAAGCCTATAATCGGCTGTGAGGTCTATGTCGCACCGGGTTCGCGGCACGACAGAGAGACCACGGCTACAGGCTCCTCGGATCATCTTGTACTGCTTTGCAAGAACGAAACGGGATATAAAAACCTTATATATATGGTATCGGAGGCTTTTCTCAACGGCTTTTATTCAAAGCCCAGAATAGATATGTCTCTGCTTCGCGAGCATCGCGAGGGGCTTATAGCGCTGTCTGCCTGTCTGGGCGGGCGCATCCCTAAGCATATCACTTCCGGCGATTATGAGGGAGCGGAGAAATATGCCCTCGAAATGAAAGAGCTTTTCGGCGACGATTTCTACCTTGAGGTGCAGGATCACGGCATTCCAGAACAAAAAACGGTAAACAGCGCCCTTTATGAAATGTCGGAGCGGCTGAATATCCCCCTTGTTGCCACAAACGATGTCCACTACCTGAAGCGTGCCGACAGCGAGGCGCAGGCAATACTTATGTGCATCCAGACTGCCTCCTGTATTAAAGACGGCAGACCTTTCGGCTTTGAAACGGACGAGTTTTACTATAAAGAAACATGGGAAATGGAGCGGCTGTTTGCCGAGCATCCCGAAGCAATAGAAAACACCGCGAAAATTGCCGAAAAGTGCAATTTTGACTTTACCTTCGGTCATACATGCCTGCCGGACTATAAATGTCCCGACGGAAAAACACCTGCGCAGTACTTAAAAGAGCTTACTGACGTGGGACTTTCCTTGCGGCAGAAAAACGGCGAGCTTTGCACGGAAAATCACCCTATTGAAGAATACCGGAAGCGCATGGACTACGAGCTTTCCGTTATAGATAAAATGGGGTACAGCAGGTATTTTCTCATTGTATGGGATTTTGTAAATTATTCCCGCAGCGCCGGTATCCCCGTAGGACCGGGGCGAGGAAGCGGCGCGGGCAGTCTTGTGGCGTACCTTATAGGTATTACGGATATTGATCCCATACGCTATGATTTGCTGTTTGAGCGTTTCCTCAACCCCGAGCGCGTAAGTATGCCGGACTTTGACATAGACTTCTGCTACAACCGCCGAGACGAGGCGATACAGTATGTCAGAGATAAATACGGCGCGGAACGAACCGCACAGATAATCACTTTCGGCACCATGGCGGCGCGTGCCGCCGTCCGGGATGTGGGCAGAGCATTGGGTATGCCCTATGCTCAGGTCGATTCTGTTGCAAAGCTTATTCCGCAGGATCTCAATATAACCCTTGATGCCGCTCTGAAGGGCAAAGAACTTCGGGAAATGTATGACAGCGACCCGGATGTTCGCACTCTTATTGATACAAGCCGCAGACTTGAGGGTATGCCCAGACACGCCTCCACTCACGCGGCAGGCGTTGTCATAACTGAGCTTCCCGTGTGCGAGTATGTGCCCGTATCCGTTAATAACGGAGTTGCCGTCACCCAGTATGATATGAATACCGTGGCGGAGCTGGGGCTACTCAAATTCGATTTTCTCGCTCTGAGATACCTGACAATAATCGACAACGCCGAAAAGCAGATACGGCTGTCTCACCCCGATTTTTCGGTAAAACATATTCCCATGGACGACAGCGCTACCTACGCTCTTATTTCCAAGGGAAACACAGACGGAGTATTTCAGCTTGAATCTGCGGGTATGAAGCAGATGCTGACACAGCTTCGCCCCGAGCATTTCGACGATATTATCGCGGCAATAGCCTTGTTCCGCCCGGGACCCATGAGCTCTATCCCCAAGTATATAGAAGCCCGTCACGGCGGCAAAAGAGAGCCTTATGTCAGCCCCCTCCTTGCTCCCATTCTTGATTCCACTTGCGGCTGCATAGTGTATCAGGAGCAGGTCATGCAGATATTCCGCGACATCGCCGGCTATTCTCTGGGACACGCTGATGTAGTGCGCCGCGCCATTTCAAAAAAACACGCGGACGAGCTCCTTCGTGAGAAAGAAGCCTTTATCAAAGGCGCTGGAGAGCACGGCATTGATGAACATAACGCAACAAAGCTGTTCGATGATATAGCAGACTTCGCGGATTACGCTTTCAATAAGAGCCACGCCGCCGCATACGCCCTCACCTCATACCGCACGGCGTATCTGAAAACCCATTATCTGCTTGAATATAACTGCGCCCTTATTACCTCCGTTCTCGGAAATCCGCAGAAGATATACGAGTATTTGGGAGAGTGCAGAAAGCACGGCATTGCGGTAGTTGCGCCCGATGTAAACCGCTCAAAAACCCAGTTCTGCGCAGAAGACGGCGTAATTCTGTTCGGTCTCGGAGCCATAAAAAACCTCGGTACGGCCTTTACGGATACTGTTGTAAACGAGCGCGAGAAAAACGGAAAGTTTTCGGATTTCGACGATTTTATTAACCGTATGAGAGCGCTTGGAATGAACAAGCGTCAGCTTGAAGCGCTTATAAAAGCAGGCGCTCTTGACAGTTTGGGAACATATCGTTCCCGTATGCTTGCGGTATACGAGAAAATTATGGAGCGCGACGCTTCCACTGATCTCGAAGGACAGCTTGATATATTTTCCGCTACATCGGATATTGCACCTCCAAAAACGCAGTTTCCCGATATTCCCGAATTTTCCGTTGCGGAAAAGCTCCGTCTTGAGAGAGAAGTCAGCGGAATGTTCCTGTCAGGTCATATGCTTGACGAATACAGCGAAAACTGCGCTCTTATAAAAGCCGACAGCATCGGAGCAATCCTTGCTTCCTTTGCAGAGGAGGAGCCTACGGGACAGTATAAGGATAAACAAAGCGTATGTGTCTGTGCCATTATAAGTACCCGTACCAATAAAGCCACCAGGGCGGGGGAGCCTATGGCATTTATCACTCTTGAAGGCTCCGACGGCACAATGGAAGCGCTGGTATTTCCCTCTGTTCTGTCTGAGTACGGGCACATACTGACTGCCGATACTGCAGTTTGTATAAGCGGCAGGATTTCCGTACGCGACGACGAAGAGCCGAAAATTCTGATGTCAAGCGGCATACGGCTGTCCAAAAACGGAGAAGCGCCCATACTCCCCGCAGAGCAGAGCGCACCGCGCAAAAGTGCCGCTCCGGTGCAGAAAGAACCGAAGCCAAACACACAAAGAGTACAGCCGGAAACACTCCGCCTGTATCTGCGGGTACCCTCCATGGATTCCCCGGAGCTGCGCCGCGCCTCAGCCTTTATAAGCATATTCAAAGGTCAGGTGCCCGTTACGGTATACGACGCAGAAACAAAGAAAGCATCTTCAATGACAGGCTTCGGCGCAAGAGTCGACGATTTTACCGTAGGGGAGCTTAAAGAAATATTGGGCGACGGCTCCGTAGTTGTCAAACACGCAGTAACAAAATGATTTTTACGAAGTTTATACTGCGTTAACATTTCAGGTATATAATCAAACCGTAGTTTTTTAGCATGGGAGGATAATATGTCTTTCAGCATAAAAAAAGAAAAAAAGCCGGAGAGCGATACCGCCGCCGCGGAAAGCAGAAAAAATACTCTGCGCCGGGTGGGTAAAATTACGCTTCGCGTGCTTTCTTATATTGCCAACGTGCTTTTGACGCTGCTTCTTGTGGGAACGCTCTGCGCCGTAATCATCGGCACTGTTTTCTGTATTTATATAAAGAACTATGTTGACCCGACCATTGATTCCTCTCTGTTTGCGACTGCAAGCTCCGATAAAACCACCCGTATTTATTATATGGACTACGAGACCGAGGACGACAGAATGAACGGGAACGGAACTCCCGTTGAAATAGAGGATCAGCGTCTTTACAGCACCGATAACAGCATATGGGTGTCCTATGACGAGATCCCGCAGGATCTGGTCGACGCGTTTATATGCGTTGAGGATAAACGGTTTTTCGACCATAACGGAGTAGACTGGCTGCGAACGGGCAAAGCCGTGGCTATGTTTTTTGTAGGTGACGGCAGCTTCGGCGGCTCCACCATAACACAGCAGCTTGTGAAAAACCTGACAGGTGATAACGAAAACACCATACAGCGAAAGGTGCAGGAGATTTTCCGCGCACTTAAGCTTGAAAAAGACATGAGCAAGGAAGAAATCCTTGAAATGTATATGAACATCGTGTTCCTCGGCAATAACTGTTACGGTGTTCAGGCGGCCGCCAATTTCTATTTTGATAAAGATGTAGGCGATCTTACCGTAGTTGAATGCGCCGCTCTCGCGGGAATTGTCAAAAACCCCTCCCAGTACGAGCCTCTCAGACACGATATAGTGTATAGAGAGAACGAAGACGGAGAAGAGGAAGAGGTGGGCAACCGCGCACGCCGCAGAACTGTGCTTTACACCATGTGGCAGCAGGGAAAAATGACCGAGTCGGAGTTTGACGAAGCATGGGACACCGAACTTGTGCTTGCAAGTAAAGACAAAGAATCCGAAGAAAGCAGCGGCAATACCTCTGCCGTCAACTCCTGGTATACCGACGCCGTAATACTTGATGTAAAGAACGCCCTTATGGAGAAATACGGCTATACCGATTATGTGGCGAGCCTTATGATCTATACGGGAGGATTGCAGATATATGTCTGCATGGATCCCGAAGTGCAGTCCGTTATTGACGAGGTTTATATCAATGACGAGACATATTTCCCGTATGCCAGCGACGGACTGCAGCCTGAAAGCTCATTTATCGTAATTGACCCGTACACAGGAGATGTGCTCGGACTTGCGGGCGGCCGCGGCGAGAAGACGCAGAACCGCATACTTAACCGCGCTACGCAGGCGAAGCGCCCCTGCGGTTCAAGTATAAAGCCTCTGTCCGTATACGGCCCCGGCATCGATACCGGTACAATCACTATGGGTACTGTCTATGATGACTGTCCCGTGACCACAGCCTCCGACGGCACAGTATGGCCTCACAACCTGCCGGATGTGTATAACGGCTACACCACCGTTCAGGACGCCATAAGACGCTCTGTCAACACCTGCGCAGTAAAGATACTGAACGATGTGTCTGTTGACTATTCTTTCAATTTCCTGAAAAATACCCTTCATATGGACAGCGTTATCGAATCCTATACAACTGCAAGCGGAGCGGTTGTTACCGATAAATCCCAGGCTCCTCTCGCCCTGGGTCAGTTCTCCTACGGTATAACACTTTGGGAGCTGACGGCAGGATATACGATTTTCCCCAATGACGGTATTTACTCCAAATCCCGTCTGTGGACACTTGTTACGGACAGCGAGGGAAATACCGTTCTTGAAAACGAGCCTGAATATGAAGTGGCTATCAGCGAGGAATCCGCCTCCATCATGACAAAAATGATGCAGCAGGTTGTGTCAAGCGGTACGGCTACCGCCGTGACAGTTGACCAGTATGTTGATACCGCAGGTAAAACCGGTACCACAAGCTCCGACTTTGACCGTACCTTTATCGGCTTCACTCCCTATTATGTGGCAGGCTGCTGGTTCGGCTACGACATGAACCAGGCACTGTCCGATTTCGCAAGAAATCCCGCGGTTACTGTGTGGGACATCATAATGAATAAGCTACAGGAGAAAATTAACGCTAAGGCATCCGCAAACGGAGAAGCAGTTAAGAGCTTTGAGTTTTCCGAAAACCTTGTTCAGGCAACCTACTGTAAAGACTCCGGCAAGCTTATAACAGATGCCTGCAACTATGACCCACGCGGCAGCAGAAGCGAATCGGCATGGTTTACAAAGGATACTGTTCCGACCGAAACCTGTGACACTCACGTGCTGGTTCAGTATGATAAGGTAACAGGCGCTGTTGCCTGCGATAACTGCCCCAAGGAAAACATCAAAGAGGTAGCGCTTGTACGGAACGAAAACAGAAACTTTGCCACTCAGGTGACCATAACGGACGCCCAGTATGTATACCGCGACCATGACCCGTCCCGTGGTTATCCCACTTACGAAGGCGTTGCATACTTCTATTATTCGATTCCCGAGGGAACTTACGTGGGACGCTCTGCAGGAGTGCACCAGTATAATACCTTCTGCGACAGTCACTATCGCTGACACGGAATAATATAAAAATCACCTCATATACATTTGTGAGGTGATTTTTTATGCTGCAAAAACTGCGACTGAAAATATGCTCGTTTCACGCATATCTGAAAGAGATACCCCGCGCATGTCTTATAGTGTGCACGGCACTGCTGCTGGGTGCGCTGTTCATACGTTTTTTTACAAAACAGGCGTGCCCGCCCATTACGGCTCTTGCCCACAGAGGAATATTCCCGTCGACGCTGCCGTACTGTATATTTCACGCCCTGCGCCTTATATGCGCGGGTATACTGCTGTCCTCCTCAATTTTTGCGGCCTGCGTTGAAAACAGGGCTAAATCCATAGCCTGCGCCGCGCTTCTTTGCCTCCTTCTGCTCCTTGAATATAAAGTGATTTTCGGTATGACAAAGATACTGCTTGCAACAGTTTTGTGCCTTGCGGCAGCGGCAGCAGCGTTTTTCTGCCTTATATTTCAGCGTCTTCATTCAAAAGCGGTGACTGTGTCGACCTTTGTGTTCCTCATCATGCAGACAATGCTGTTCATACAGCTTGTGACACTTATGGTATGTATGTGAAACTTTTGTAACATATTGTAAATCCGTCGTTTATTTACTTGACAAAAAGTTCGGATTGCGCTATACTATGCGTAGAAATCATTCGGAGGTAAATATAATGAAAAAGACAAGTATCATATGCGTAATTCTTGCGGCACTTATGATTGTTCCTTTTATGGCAAGCTGCGGTAAAAAAGAAGTGTACAGTAATGTAAGCATCGTATTTCAGGAGCCTGTCGGCGAGCCCGATGAAAACGGTAAGGTAACATACGAGCAGCTTTTTGAGTATGAGCTTCAGGTAAAAGGTACAACAGATAACCCTCCTACTGTGCTTCAGGCAGCTGAGCAGGCGCTGGGCAAGTTTGAAAAAGATTATGAGCTCTCCAAAGACGGTACATATATTGCATCCGTTTTCGGACACACCGAGAAAGAAAGAGCCGATGCAGAAGTCGGTTATTATGACTTCTGGGAAGCAACCGTAAACGGTGAAAAGTCTTCCGACGGACGTCAGAGCGAAACCGTTATCTATGACGGTGACAAGATTGTTTATACCTGGACTTCCGGTCAGAAAGCAAGACAGGATACGGACGCCGTAGTTACCACCGACCCCAATGAGGACACCACTGTTCCCGCTGACGATACTACCGCACCCGAAACCGACGAAATTGACTGATTTGTTTTAACTAAGGACTGCCCGAGGGCAGTCCTTTTTTGTTCTTTATTTTTTGAAGATTAAACTTCCTCCCTTGCATAAATTTGTCCGAAGGTCATATACATATACCAACGAAAACCATACGGAGGGACAAAATGGAGTCAAGAGAGATATATACAGATATCGCGGCGAGAACGGGAGGGGATATATACATAGGAGTTGTGGGACCCGTCCGATGCGGCAAGTCCACCTTCATTAAACGCTTTATGGAGACCTCGGTCATCCCCAATATCGGCGGCGAATATGACAAAAAGCGCGCAACAGACGAGCTTCCTCAAAGCGCCGCAGGAAAAACGGTAATGACGGCCGAACCTAAATTCGTACCCGACGAAGCTGTAACCCTTACTTTCGGCGAGGGTGCAAAGCTGAGACTGCGTATGATAGACTGCGTGGGATACCTTGTGCCTGATGCGCTTGGAGCAACGGAAGAGGGACAAACACGCATGGTAAGCGTCCCGTGGTCAAAAGAGCCCATTCCTTTTGAGGAAGCGGCGGAGCAGGGCACCCGCAGAGTAATAAGAGAACATTCAACAGTTGGTATGCTCGTTACCTGCGACGGCAGCTTCGGGGAACTGCCCAGAGAAAATTTTATAGCGGCAGAAGAAAGAGCTGCGGAGGAATTAAAAGCCATTGGAAAGCCTTTTGCTGTAATACTTAATACGGCTAATCCTAACTCTGAAGCGGCGGAGGCGCTTGCAATTGAGCTTGAAAACAAGTATAATGCCCCGGTTGCCCTGCTTAACTGCACCGAGCTTGACAGGGAAGATGTAAACCACATTCTTGAAATGCTTCTGTACGAATTCCCGGTAACGGAAATAAAGGTAAACCTGCCGGATTGGATAGGAGCACTGCCTGCAGACCATCCTCTGGGTGAGCTGATATGCGAAAGCCTGAGAAAGTCGGCGCAAAATACAAGGACGCTGAACGATGTGACAGCCTTTACCCAAACTTATTCCGAAATGCTGAAAAGCGGTATACCCGACGCTACTGCAAAAACAGGAGCGCGCCTTGTGTCAACGGCTCTTGCGACAGGGGAGAGCACTGTGGAAACCGTACTTCCCGACAGTCTTTACTATAAAGTTATATGCGACCTTACCGGCATATGCGTAAGAGACCAGAAAGAGCTTGTGGCGGTACTGCTGCAGCTTGCACAAACGAAAAGAGAGTACGAAAAGTACGAAGTGGCAATACAGGAGCTTGAGGACGGCGGCTATGGCGTAGTTTCTCCCGAAATAGGAGATCTGAAGCTGTGCGAACCCGAAATCATTCGCCAATCAGGCGCATACGGTGTTAAACTGAAAGCAACCGCTGCCAGCGTGCATATGATAAGAGCGGAAATCGAAACGGAAATAAACCCCATAGTGGGCACCGAGGAGCAATCCGAAGAAATGATACGCTACCTTATGAGCGCCTACGAGGAAGACCCGAAAAAGCTGTGGGAATCCAATATGTTCGGTAAAAGCCTGTACGAAATGGTAAACGACGGGCTCCGTTCAAAGCTCGAACACCTGTCGCCGGAATCAAAGGAAAAGCTTGCGGAGACCCTGTCAAGAATAGTAAACGAAAGCTCCAACGGACTTATCTGCATACTGCTGTAAAAATAAAAAATTCGCCCGCGGGCGAATTTTTTATTTTTTGTCAAAATTTTCACATATAAAAGCCTTCATAGCAGAAAAAGAAGCATCGCTTATATCGTGTTCCATACGGCAGGCGTCCTCGGCGGCAGTCTTTTCGTCAACTCCGAGACGCACAAGAAAATCCGTAAGAAAGCGGTGCCGCTCATAAATCTTTCCAGCCACCTCGCGCCCCGCATCAGTCAGGAAAAGATAACCGTCGGAGTCGGAAACAACATATCCGCCGCCCTTTAGAAGCCCTATGGCACGGCTCACACTGGGTTTAGAATACCCCATATATTCGCCCACATCAATGCTGCGGACTTCATTTGACTTTTCTGACAGTATAAGTATTGTTTCAAGGTACATTTCACCGGATTCCTGAAGGTGCATATCTTACTCCTTCCTGCTTATCGTCTTTCATATATAATATCACAAATTCGCAGATAATTCAAGTACCCGACCCATAAACCGCAAAATCAGCATAAGCGCAAAATAGGCTGCCGTTAGGCAGCCTATTTTCTGTAAAACGGTTGTAATTATACGGGATGAACTCCGAGTTCCTTGTCGCCGTGTTCTGCGTCAAGAGCGTACTTTTTCGCTTTGCGGTACTCAAAAAACTTCGTCGCAACCTGCTCAAACAGTGCGTAGGAAAGTACATCCTCGTCCTGCTCAATATACTGAGCGCACTTTTCGCGGAGCGTATCAAGCTCGGGTGCAAGTTTGTCTGCGGGTCGGCAGGTAATAGGTTCCTCGTCGCCGATAATCTTGTGTCTGAACTCATCGGATATGGGAGCAGGGCAGCGGCCGTAGTCGCCGCGCACAAGTCCCTTGAATTCCTTTGAGACCATTTTATATCTCTCACCGCCGATAACATTCAGTACAGCCTGTGTGCCGACAATCTGTGAGGTAGGAGTAACAAGCGGGGGATATCCTGCGTCCTCGCGGACTCTCGGTACTTCGTTCAGCACCTCCTCCAGTTTATCCTCTGCGCCTGCCTGCTTAAGCTGAGAGACAAGATTTGAGAGCATTCCGCCGGGCACCTGATAAAGCAGAGCGTTTACATCCACCTTCAGAACCTTGGGGTCAAGGACTCCGTTTGCGAGATACTTTTCGCGGATAGGTGTAAAGTACTTGCAAATCTTGTCAAGCTGTCTGAGATCAATGCCGGTATCATATTCAGTGCCTTCAAGAGTTGCAACAATAGGCTCCGTAGGCGGCTGAGAGGTGCCCATAGCCAGGGGAGAAATAGCGGTGTCTACTATATCAACACCCGCTTCAATCGCCTTCAGAACGGTCATAGAAGCAAGCCCGGAGGTGTAATGGGTATGAAGCTGAATAGGCACGGAAACTGTCTCCTTCAGCTTCTTAACAAGCTCGTAGGCGCTGTAAGGCTTCAAAAGTCCCGCCATATCCTTGATACAGATGGAGTCGGCGCCCATTTCTTCAAGCTGCTTTGCATAAGCCGCAAAGGATTCGTTTGTGTGATAAGGGCTGGTTGTGTAGCTGATGGCAGCCTGCACGTGACCGCCCTCTTTCTTTGTAGCCTTGATAGCGGTCTCAAGGTTTCTGGCGTCATTCAGTGCGTCAAATATACGCAGAATGTCTATACCGTTTGCAATAGACTTCTGCACGAAGTATTCCACCACATCGTCGGAATAGTGACGGTAGCCCAGAATATTCTGACCACGGAACAGCATCTGCAATTTTGTGTTGGGAGCCCCTGCGCGTATTTTGCGCAGTCTCTCCCAAGGGTCCTCATTGAGAAAGCGCAGACAGGAGTCAAAAGTGGCGCCGCCCCACGCTTCAAGAGAGTGATAGCCCACCTTGTCAAGCTCGGACAGAATGGGAAGCATTTCTTCGGTAGTCATTCGTGTTGCGAAAAGTGACTGGTGAGAGTCGCGCAGCACGGTCTCTGTAATTTTAACCTTAGCCATATATAACAGTATCCTTTCTCAAATTACCAGTTCCAGGACAGGAACAGACCTGCCGCAACCGCACTTCCGATAACGCCGGCAACATTGGGACCCATAGCGTGCATTAGAAGGAAGTTGGAGGGGTCGTACTGCTGACCGACTTTCTGTGAAACGCGGGCAGCCATAGGAACGGCGGAAACGCCTGCGGAGCCGATAAGGGGATTTATCTTTCCTCCGGTCAGCTTGTTCATAATCTTTGCGGTAAGCAGACCGCCTACGGTGGAAATGCAGAAAGCCGCCAGACCGCATAGTATGATAAGAATGGTCTTTCCCTTAAGGAAATTGTCGGCACTTGCGGTAGCGCCTACGCTGAGACCGAGGAAAATGGTAACGATGTTGATAAGCTCGTTCTGCGCCGTCTTGGAAAGTCTGTCGGTAACGCCGCATACGTTAAGCAGGTTGCCAAACATAAGACATCCTATAAGCGGCAGCGCGTCGGGAACGACAAGACCGACGACTGCAGTAACCAGAATAGGGAAAACGATTTTTTCAGTCCTGGAAACGGTGCGCAGGGCGCTCATTCTGATGCGGCGCTCCTTGTCAGTCGTAAGCAGCTTCATAAAGGGAGGCTGAATCATAGGTATCAGCGCCATATAGCTGTACGCCGCAATGGCAATAGCGCTCAGCAGAGTAGGCGCCAGGGTTTTAGTGACCAGTATGGCGGTAGGGCCGTCAGCGCCGCCGATAATACCGATGGAAGCAGCTTCCTGAGGGGTGAAAACTCCGGTAGCAAGTGCTACAAAGAATGCGAAGAATACGCCGAGCTGTGCGCCCGCTCCTATAAGCAGGCTCTTAGGATTGGAAATAAGCGGTGTGAAATCGGTCATAGCGCCGATTCCGATAAATATGATAGACGGGTAAATACCGAGCTTTACGCCCAGATACAGTATGTCCAGAAAGCCGCCTTCGTGAAGCACCGCGCCGTAATTGATCTCTTCCTGAATAAACAAATCGAGATGAAACATTTCCGCGCCCGGCAGATTTGTCAGCAGCATACCTATGGCGATGGGCAGAAGGAGCAGGGGCTCAAACTTCTTGCCGATAGCCAAGTAGATAAGCACTCCCGCAATAATAAACATAATGACGGTTTTAAGCGTGCCTATGTCTATTGAGGAGAACAGCCTGTATACACCCGTGTTTTCAAGGAAGTTCAGAATACTTTCAAGCATTGATTTTGTATCCTTTCAAAGAATTATAACGGGTGTGTCAGCCGAGAGTAACTATAACATCACCGGACTGAACGGAGGTACCTGCGGGAGCATTAACGGAAATGACCTTACCGCCCTGCTCGCTGAATATCTCGTTCTCCATTTTCATAGCTTCAAGAATGCATACAAGGCCGTTGGGCTCAACGGTGTCGCCTACATTTACATTCATTTTAAGAATAGTACCGGGCATGGGAGCCGTAACCTTTACTGAGCCCTGAGAGCCTGCAGGAGCAACAGCGGGTGCAGGTGCGGGTGCTGCAGCCGCGGGAGCGGGGGTAGCAGCAGGGGCAGGAGCAGGAGCTGCGGGTGCGGGAGCAGGTGCGCTTACTGCGGCGGGAGCTGCAGCGGCAGAGCCGGTCTCTTCAACTACGACTTCATAAGTGGTTCCGTTTACGGTAACATTGTATCTTTTCATTTATTTAACCTCCATTGTCGCCTGTGGCGAAAGAATTGTCAGAATGATTGACTGTCGTCGGCGCCGCTCCAACCGTTTGCGCCTTTAACTCGTCTGTAAGAAACTACGCGGAAGGGAAGTGCGGAGCCTTCGGAAACCGCTTCGCCGCTCTCGGCGGTATAAGCGGCAATAGCAGCGGCAATTACTGCGGCCAGTACCTCTCCGCTGTCGCCTGCGGAAGCCTGTGCAGCGGGAGCCGCACTGACAGGTGTGCCTGTATCCTTGCTCTGCCCGTCGGAAATATGAGCCGCCAGTTCTTCCTCGGCTTTTTTGCGGGCTTTCTTCTGGGGGATGTCATACATAAATATCTTGAATATTGATATGGCGCCCCAAAGAATGGCCAGCACGGCAAACACGGTTGCAATTCCTATAATAAATACTCTGCCGCCGTAAAGAAGCCGTTCTGTAAAATTCATTCCGTTTGCGGAAAGAAACAGGGTTCTGATAGCGAAATCCATATATAAAGCCCTCCTTTACAGAGGCATATTTGCATGGCGTCTTGCGTGAGCGCCCTTGCTCTTTGCGCTGAGCATCATAACAGCGCCGCAAAGTCTCTGACGGAGCTCCGCATCGTCAACTATATCGTCAACTGCGCCTGCGGCAGCAGCAGCCACGGAAGAAGCCGCAGTCTCGTTCCACTTCTGCTCAAGCTCTTCGCGGGTAACATCAGCGGTAATCTGATCGTTCCACAGGAACGCCACAGCGCGGGGCGCGCTCATAGCGCCTATCTTTGCGTCTTCAAGAGCCAATACCACATCTGCACCCAGAGCTTTGTTGCCCATAATAGAGAAGTGTGCGCCGTAAGCCTCTCCGGCAATCAAAGTAACCAGAGGACATTTAGCGTTTGCATAGGCAAAAGCAAGCTTTGCAAGCTCTGCGGCATAGGGGGAAGCCTCTGCTTCAAGAGAAACATCGGGACCCTCTGAGTCAAGTACCGATATAACGGGAATGTCAAAGCTGTCGCAGAAAGAAACGAACCTTGCGGCTTTTCTTGCGGCTCCCGCCGTAAGAACGCCTCCGTTTACAGCCTTTCTGTCTGCCGCCACACCGCATACCGTGCCGCCGAGAGAAATAAAGCCGCACGCCATCTCAGGGGCATAAGAAGCGTAAAGCTCCAAAAATTTGCCGTCATCAGCCACAGCCTCAATAAGGCTTGCAACATCCCCGCCGTTTTTGAAAGCGGAAATATCTACAAGGCGGTTAGCGTCATCACGGCTGTTTTCCTCTACGCTGCTCTCCATGTTGTTCATGGGCAGATAGGAAAGAAGCAGTTTTGCTTTTTCAATGCAGTCGCCGTCATCTTTAGCGCACAGAGCAGCAAGACCGCTCTTTGTCGCGAAATCGGAGGTACCCGCTTCGCCGCCCACTGCAAAGGGGGCGTTGAAGCTGAGAGAGCTCTTTTTCTCGGAAACGATGATAAAGTCAAACATACCGGCGATTACTGAAGCGCTGCCGGCGCAAACACCGGGAACAACAGCTATCTGAGGTATTACACCGGAAGCCTTTGCCGCACAGCTCATAAGCTTCGAATAGCCGCTGAGAGCGCGAGCACCCTCGGGCAGAAATGCTCCCGCGGAATCAAAGATACCGATAACGGGCGCGCCGTTGTCAAGTGCAAGCCGGTAGATCTCCGCGATTTTCTCGGCATGTGCCTCGGTAAGTGCACCCTTTGTGCGGGAATAGTCCTGACTGAAAGCAAAGCACAGTCTGCCGCCCACAGAGCCCCAGCCGCAGATAACGCCTTCAAAGCCGTCGCTGTCTGCGTCAAGCTCGCTTGCTCTGCGGCGTACAAATGCACCGCTTTCCATAAATGTGCCCCTGTCGAAAAGTGCCTCGATACGGTCTCTCGCGCTAAGCGCACCCGACAGCGGGGCGTCGGCGGCTTTGAAATCCGTTTCCTCCAGCAGCTTGCGCAGGGAAGAGACCGTTTTGATACTCGCGTCTTTAATAGCGTCGAATATCATTTCAAACTGATTCTTCTCCATTAAAAGTCCTCCGGTATATGAATATTTATTTGATATTTTTATCTGGGGAAAAAGGAATTTACCAAACTACCCCATTTTAATTTATTATATTCCGATTTTTACTTTTTTTCAATAGTTTTGATAAAAATAATAGAAGTATAAATCCGGTCAAATTGAAATATGTGTCCGTATTGAACGCAAAAAACACCCGCCGCATCAAGACATCAAAAAGGGCGCCAAGCGGCGCCCCCTTGAATTATTTAATACGATGCTGTTTATGTCAGTTTATTGCAGAATTTTATTGAGTTCGTTTTCACCCGACATCGGTATCCGACATTTCGCAACCTCAAGATCCCGCAGCAGTGGAGAAGTATGTATTAGCTGATCATCGCTTTTGTTAAAGGACTCTATCGTACTTTTCCCTTTATTTCTCCATTCATCCGATTGTGATATATTTCCTTCTTGTTGATACATATTGCTCAGTAGTATCATCAATTGAGCAATTTTTACAGAGCTTTTTCCATAGTCCCTATCATTAAATATTCTTTCAAATGATGTCAAAAAGGCAGTAAGTATGTCAATTTTGTCTGTGTTGCAAATCCCGGTTTCGCAAGAGCAAAGGGTATATACCGTATTGCACAGCAGGTAAATCAGTTCGGAGACGGTTTTTTTGCAAGCTTTGGCTATTTTATCGGGATCCTTCTCAAATTTACATTCAAGATAATCTCTGCAGTTTTGCATCAGCGGAAGCTCTGCCAGTATGACTTTTATATCATCTTCCTGAATTCCGCTTCCGGAAATATCGGATAAATACAAATAGTACTGACACATAATTTTTTTAGCCCATATCCGAATTGAATCAACAGTGCAATATGAATTTATTCGGTTAAATACGGCGTTTGCTTCATTAAGAGCAGATAATGCTCTGACTTCATTTGATCTTGCGCACCATGTAAGCACATTCAGATAACGGACAAGCAATGAATACTCAGCCGGATATGAGCTTACGGCTGTTTTCATAAGCCTTAATGCGTCTTCATATTTTTCTTCGTTCCAAAGCCTATAATAATCGGCGGTATACTGATTTACGGAGGATTCTTTCAGTTCCTGATTAAAACCGAGCAAATAATCAGTGGTAACATTAAAAACTGACGCAATTACCGGAAGCATAAAAATATCGGGAACGGTTTCGCCTCTTTCCCATTTACTGACGGTTTGAAAAGAAACACATAGAAAATCAGCAAGACTTTCCTGAGTCATACCGATACCTGTGCGCAGCATACGCAAATTATTACCGAAATTATTTGTCATATTTATGACCCTGCCTTTCGTTGATTTGTGACGCTTTTGCAAAGCCCCCGGGCTTTGCAAAATGCCGCCCTTTTCGGCGGCAAGTCACAAATGGGGTTTGAAACAGCTCCGTGCTATCCGCGCTCGCTTTACTTTCAAACTTTTATCCCTCGCCCATAATACGAATCAGTTCAAGAATTTTATTGGAATATCCCCATTCATTGTCATACCATGAAATCAGCTTATAGAAAGTTGAATTTAGTTCCATACTTGAATATGAATCATATATAGATGTGTGACTGTAATGAACAAAATCCGAAGAAACAAGAGGCTTATCGTTATAACCAAGTATTCCGTACAATTTATCTTCGGAATAATCCTTTACAGCTCTGTTAATCTCAGATAAAGAGGTGGCTTTGGAAGTTTTCAGTGTGATGTCAACAACAGAGACATCAACAGTGGGAACCCTGAATGACATACCGGTAATCTTTCCTGCAAGTTCAGGTAAAACCAGCGCACATGCCTTGGCGGCACCGGTTGATGAAGGAATAATATTAAGCGATGAGGCTCGGCCTAGGCGCCAATCTTTTGCCGACTGCGCGTCTACGGCTTTTTGAGTATTTGTTACAGAATGAACAGTAGTCAAAAAAGCTTCTTCAATGCCGAAATTCTCGCTGATAACTTTAAGTAATGGAGCTGCACAGTTCGTAGTGCATGATGCTCCTGAAGCAATTTTTATTTCCGGTGTGAGAAAGTCAGAATTAACACCGAAAACAAATGTAGATGTTTTGCTGTCTTTGGCGGGCGCGGTTATTATTACTTTTTCAGCTCCCCCGCGTATATGCGCCATTGCAGTTTCTTCTGTGCAGAAAACACCTGTTGCTTCAGCGACAATTTCAGCCCCGGCAGATTTCCAAGGGATATTTTCGGGATTCTTTTCGGCAAATGTGCATATTGTCTGATTGCCGATTACAATTTTATCGTCAATAATTTGAATATCATCCGGTATCTGTCCGTGAATTGAATCATATTTCAATAAATATGCTATATATTCCCGACTAACGAACGGATCGTTTATAGCGGCTACTGAAAAAATATCCGGATGCATCAGTGCCGCTCTTGTGACAAGTTTTCCGATTCTCCCGAATCCGTTAATGCCGATTCTGATTTTCATATTAATCCTCCTTGAAGTTCCTGTAATAAGTATAAAAAATAAGGAGGCAGCTTTCAATAACGGAAGATGAGAAATGAATTCTATCGGTAAGCGAATAAATAATAAACACTGTAAAGCGTTTTATTATAAAAGGCGCCGTACGGCGCCCCTCGCTAAAGCTGTTTTTTGAAATTTTCAATTAAAGCGCGGCGCCCCACCGACGCCTCGTAAGCTGCCTTGAAATCTCCCAGTTCCCGGCAGCAAGCTTCCAGCTTTTCATATATAAAACAGGAGCACAGTGCCCCGTGAGACCCTTTGAGCGCCGTGTCCAGCAGCACAAGCGCTTCATTGCA
Source organism: Candidatus Avispirillum sp. (assembly GCA_051867715.1). Classification (GTDB taxonomy): domain Bacteria; phylum Bacillota; class Clostridia; order Oscillospirales; family CAG-272; genus Avispirillum. The sequence continues at coordinate 7,205 of JBJDYY010000027.1, read as the reverse complement.
GCGCCCATCTTCTATAAGTCCCGCCGCTTCAAGGCAAGTCCTGTAAACGCTTTTCTCCGGCAGAAGCCGCGCGACTGATGAAGCCGATTTATCGTTTTCGGCAAATAAAGCCACACCGAGAAGAAAATTATGTCTCACCGCACCCATCAGTACAAAAGAAGTACCGGCTACGGCTTTTGAAGAGGGAACAGCCTCTCCGCACACCGCGCCGCACACTGCCCGAAGAAGCGAAAGCTCTGGCGACAGTTCACTTTGCATATATTCAGTGTCATTAAGCGCTTCCAGTGCCCGCTCAATATGAGAAACCGCGCTGCCCACCGCGCTTTTGTCAAGAGCCGAAACCGCCAGTTTGCCCTCTGACAGTGAAAGCATCAGCGCTTCTTCATCGTCGCGCTCACCTCTGAGCATAGCTGCGCATTTATCATACCGTCCGGCAGAGTACAGAGCTCGCGCGTCTTTCACACGGCTGATTTTGTCGAATTGCTGGCGTTCGCCTTCATCAAGGCACAAAAAATAGGCGGGAGAAACTTTGAGCTTCTCTGCGAAATACAGCAGAGTATCAAGGGAAGGGCAAGCGTTGCCCGTCTCGATACGGCTAAGCATATTGCGAGTAATAAACCCGTCGCACAGCTTTTCCTGCGTAAGTCCCGCAGAAATTCTCAGTTGTCGTATTCTCCTGCCTATACCGGCATAAATCTCATCGTTGTTCATTATATAACCAGAAGTATTAAATTTACAGCCGCCTTACTCGCTGTCCACAAAAACCACGCGTCCTGTTTCGCGGCGCGCTGTTCCTTCGCCCTCATTAACCTCTCCGACTGGCTCAACAGCGCCGTCACCCACAGTCTTTTCAATAGCGGCAATACTTTCGTTTATCCTGTCCATGCAGTTCTGAGTCGCAGACTTTATATACCGTTCTATATCGTCCGTAAAATCGTCGGCGGTAGCGGTAATTGAGCGGAACATATCGTCCTTTTTAACCTTTGCATCGTCGATTATCTCGTGTGCGCGTCCGCCTGCCCTGTGCAGAATATCGTCCGCGGCGTCTCCCGCCAAAGCAAGTATTTCTCCTGCCTTACTGCACACTTTAGAATATGCCTCGCGAACCTGTTCGCTTTCGTTTTTCGCGTCCTCAAGCTCAGACTTCAGACTTTCGCTTTCGGTCTTTGCAATCTGCAATTCATCGTAAAGAGAGCTTACGCGTGCGCTTAGAGCTTCTGCCTCAACCTTAATTTTTTCGAGCTCCGACGCTGAAATATCCGCGCTTGCGCTTTTTTCCGAAAGTGCCTCGCGAAGAGAACTCAGCTCGTTCTCCAAAGCGGAATTTGAAGTTTGAAGCTGTTCGCAGTGTCTGCTGAGGGTAAGTATATACGCATTTACATCTTCTTTGTTGTAGCCCCGTCCGGCTTTTCTGAAAATCGGTGCGCTGATGTCATTCATAATCAGACAAATCCTTTATGTAATCGTTATTTACTATAATATTACCACATAACAAACAAAATTGCAACAAAATCTCCCCAATTAACGAAAAAAGAGCGCCCCGCGCTCTTATATCTTTTTTGGGCGTTGCCCCAAACCCCATTCAGGGGTATTTTTGGAAAAATCCCCCTGAAAACCCAAAAAACTTTATATAGTAAAAGTTTTTTTGGGGTTCTAAGTACCTTTTTCTCAAAAAAGGTACTTAGCGGAGCGCGAGGCAGAGCCTCGCATAATTAGTTAATATTCAGCAGATTTTTCATAGCAGCCAGCGCGTCTTCGATGTTGCGCTCGGCCTCGGCGCGGTCAGAGCCGCTGGCCATAAAGTAAAGCTTCAGCTTCGGCTCCGTACCCGAGGGGCGCACAACGGTAATACAGCCGTCGCACACATAGTACAGAATATCCGAGCAGGGAAGTCCCGTTTCGCTGACCGTTCCGGTAACGGTGTCAGTAATAGTCCCCATCTTGTAGTCGCGCACCTGAAGTACAGGCTTTGTAGCGATCTCGGCGGGACATTCGGCGCGCAGAGCCGCAGTCATAGCCGCCATACGCTCGTGCCCGTCGGGAGTGTCGAAATAAAAGCTCTCCGTACGCTCCGCATAGTAGCCGTAACGCTTAAAAAGTGCGTCAACCGCGTCACACAGAGTCATGCCTCGCTTAGCGTAGTAGGCAGCCATCTCGCATATAAGCAAAGTAGCTACCACAGCGTCCTTATCCCTGGCATAAGTACCTTTAAGATAACCGTAGCTTTCCTCAAAGCCCAGGAGAAAGCTTCCGTGCCCCTCATTTTCGTGTTTTTTGATTACCTCGCCGATATACTTAAATCCGGTCAGCACATCATACATTTTAACATCGGCACAGCGGCAAATCTCCTCAGCCAAAGCGGTGGAAACAATAGACTTGACCGCATAAGGCTCAGGCGGCATGGTGCCGTTGCGGCGGTGTGCCGTAATAATATAGTCAAGCAGCAATGCACCCATCTGATTGCCCGAAATGCATTTGAATTCACCGAAAGAATCGCGGGCGGCGGCGCCCACTCTGTCTGAATCCGGGTCGGTGGCAATAACAAGATTTGCACCGACTTTGTCTGCAATCTCCCGACCCAGACGGAATGCCTCGGGAAATTCGGGATTGGGAAACTCAATAGTGGGAAAGCTGCCGTCAGGGACCGCCTGCTGCTGTACAATATATAAATTCTTAACCCCGGCTTCACGCAGCACATCGGGAACCATGGTAATTCCCGCACCGTGAAGCGGAGTGTAGACGATTTTCAGATTATCAGCCTCAGAGGGGATGACTGCGGGATCGACCCTCTGTTCCAGAACGCATTTGCGGTATTTTTCGTCAATGTCGGCAGGCATAGGCAGTATAAGCTCCTCGCGTGCCGCAGAGCTTTCGGGAACACCTGAAAGAATATCAATTTTATTTATCAGAGCGCTTACGGCGTCCGCCTGCTCGGGACCAATCTGCGCACCGTCCTCCCAGTAAACCTTGTAACCGTTGTATGCACTGGGATTGTGGGACGCGGTGATGTTTATACCTGCAATACAGCCAAGCTCCCTGAGAGCAAAGGAAAGCACAGGGGTAGGACGAAGCTCACCGTAAAGATAAACCTTGATGCCGTACGCGGAAATCACTTCTGCGCTGCGCCGTGAAAACAGAGCGGAATTTATGCGGCTGTCGTAAGCAATAGCCACACCGCGCTCCATAGCCTCACGCCCGAAGCTTACAATGTATTCGGCAAGGGCGGCTGTTGCGTGAGCCACGGTGTAGACATTCATAAGAGCCGTGCCCGCACCCATTTTTGCGCGCAGTCCCGCGGTGCCGAAGTCCATGTAACCGTTCATTGCGGCGCAAAGCTCGTTCTCTGTATAGCCACTGAGACTGTTTTTAGTTTCAGCGTCAACAGCATCGCTTGCAAGCCAGCGCGCAAGCTCCGTCTTACATTCATCAAGATTTCTCATAAAAACAAATGGTCCTTTCTTGGTTTGCCATATATAGTTTAGAAAGCGAGTTAATAGATGCCTACTACCGTATGAGCGGGCAGAGCGGCTTCAAGGAAAAATGTGAGACACCGTGCGTCAAGTCCTGACAGGCGCAGACATACCGTATATTCCGTCATATCAGTATTATACACATCGGGAAAGCTGTATATGAACGCGGGCGTACACCCGGCGCCGCCAAGTACCGCAAGCAGCCCGGCAAGCCGCTCTCCCGTGTCGGCAAAGCTGAAAACAAAGTGCTCTGCATTGTCAAAGCAAATGCTTCTTGTCAGCAGCGCATACCGTATTTCCGCGTCCGACGAGGGTTTTTCCACGGTGCAGACTCTGCAAATCTTAAGCTCATAAGCCTTTATCAGCTTAAAGAAAGTAGGGAAGAAGCCGTCATCAGTTCCGTACACAGGCAGTATGCAGCAGTCGCATTTTTCATAGAATACAGCCTCGCAAACGCTTCTGAAATCGCTGAAATGTTCTTTGACAGCGTCCGGGCAAAGTTTTTCGGCAGCCGCCGAAGAAAAAACATTGTCCGTAAACGCCACGCTGTCGTCTGTAATGCCGGCACCCGATCGTTGTATCTCCAAGGCAGATATTGAATATAGGCGTCTGCATATATCAAGAAATTCGTTAGAAATAAGACCTGTGCCGAAAACCTTTGCATATGCCTCTGAAACCTCTGCCGGAGTAAGCATTTCGCCGGATTTAGACAGATGCAGTACAAATTCTTCAAGTTGCGCCGAGAGTATGGCGCGTGCTGTTGCGCCGTACTCATCGGCAATCGCAAAATTCTTCTTGAAAACCTCGTTTTCGGCATGTGCCGTATTCGGTCCCACGGTCAGATCATAGTTAGGATTCGGTAGCTGTCGCTCAGGAAAGACCTCAGCTTTTCCGGATCCATTTTGTTCTGGGTAATAAGGCACAAATTGTATATCTGCTTTGCAGTAAGCTCGGCTTTTTCTTTGTCCATATCGGGCAGAGCCTTGATGGTAGGGCAAGCTGAGTTCAGTATAAGCTTTGACTCCACAGGGAATGAGGGAATACCTGCACCCTGCGCGCTGTAAAGCTTCATCATATCCTCCATACGGCGGCTTTCCTCGCTGACATTGAGAATTGCAGGCAAAGTCTCGTCTTTAAGCGCCTCAAATACAATCTCAGTGCCCTCGGGTACAACAGACTTGAATATATTCGCGGCGCCTTCGACCTCCTGAGCGCCGTCACCTTTCATAGTATCGGCAAGTTCCGAATCCACGCGGCAGAACTTAACTCCCTCGCGCACATTCTCCACCATCTGCACAAACTGAGTGTCGATTATGTGTCGCAGCAGCAGGACTTCAATGCCTTCCTTTTCAAACATCTGAATATATCCCGCCTGAGCCGTCTCGTCGCAGGCATAGTATACTTTATTTTCGTGCTTTTCCTTTGCATTTTCAAGATATTCGTCCAAAGTGCAGAAGCCACCGCCGCACTTAGAGTAAAGTATACATGAGGAAACACGGTCATAGAACTTGCGGTCTCTCAGTGCGCCGTATTCCACAAAGGTTTTTATGTCGTTCCACTTTTCCTCGTAAGCGCTTCTGTCATCATTGAACATAGCAGAGAGCTTGTCCGAAACCTTCTTGGTAATATGGTTTGCGATTTTTTTTACATAGACGCTGTCCTGCAAATAGCTTCTGGAAACATTCAGCGGCAGCTCGGGGCAGTCAAGCACACCCTTAAGCATAAGCAAATATTCGGGAATAACCTCTTTGATATTATCAGCCACAAATACCTGATTGTAGTACAGTTTTACCTGACCCTCAATGCTTTCAAACTCGGAATTTATGCGGGGGAAGTACAAAATGCCCCTGAAATTCAGCGGATAGTCGGCCTTGAGATGTATCCAGAACAGGGGCTCGCGGTAGTCATTGAATACCTTACGGTAAAATTCCTTGTATTCCTCGTCGGTGCAGTCGGAGGGATTTTTCAGCCACAGCGGAGTGGTGTCGTTGACAGGCTTCGGCTCAGCGGTTTTCTTTTCGTTTTCTTCGCCGTCTTTGTCATCCTCGACCTCAGCCTCTTTTTCGCCGTCCTCAAAATATATTTCAACCGGCATAAAAGCGCAGTATTTGTTAAGAATACGGCGAAGCTCCGATGAATTGAGATACTCCTCACCCTCTTCGCTTATATGCATAACAACAGCGGTACCGCGCTCGGGCGCGTCCTCATATTCCGTGTCGATAACATAAGAGCCTGTATCGTCACATTCCATTCTCACTGCGGGAGCTCCGGTATATGAATGCGTAAGCACCTCAACCTTTGAGCTCACCATAAACGCGGAGTAAAAGCCCAAGCCGAAATGACCGATAATACCGGAATCGGCGGAGCCCTCCTTGTCATATTTCTGAATAAAGTCAAGAGCACCGGACAGAGCAATCTGACAGATGTACTTCTGTACCTCTTCTTCCGTCATACCGATGCCGTTGTCCGTAACGGTAATAGTGCGGGCGTCCTTGTCAAGTTCCACCGTTACCTTAAAGCCCTCGTCGGGAATATCCCTTGCGGCGTCCTCGCCGAGAGAAATAAGCCTTCTCAGCTTTGTCACCGCGTCGCACGCGTTTGATACTATCTCACGCAGAAAGATCTCCTTTTCGGAGTAGAGCCATTTTTTGATTACCGGAAAAATATGATCGACTTCAACGCCGATCCCGCCTTTGATTTCAGCCATTTTGATCATCCTTTCATTTCCATTGATTCTTTTTTGCGCTTAATTTCATGCGGACTTTTTTCAGCCGTCCGTTTTCCGGCGACGGAGCGGCTCCGACGCAGAGCATAAACTCTCGCGGCGGGAAAAAAGCAAAAATTTTAGCGTACCTTACTATTTTAGCTCCGTTTGCAATATTTGTCAATGAAAGTCAATGAAAAAACGCTTCGTTTCAAGCGTTTTTTCTGTTCTGGGCAAATATCCCGCGGGCAAAGCGGGCGGCACAAAACTTTTCGCTTATCTTTTGCGTCTCCGTTTTCTGTGCGGGGAAGATGCACGTTTTCTCGATGCAATAATTGCCGCACATCCGCCTAACAGCGCCGCGGGTACCGTGAGACAGTACAGGAGAGCCTGAATACCAGCGCCGTGTGTTGCCATACCGTCAGGCTTCAAAGCAGATGCTATCAGAAGCACAGCAAGCGCTGCTGCGCCGACTGCCACCGAAGAAAGCAGCGTGCCGCCTCTTACTGCTGCCGTAATTCCACCGACAGCTACGGCAATATAAAGAGAGGCAATACCCAGCGGCGACATCAGCTTTTCCGGGTCCGGATTCATATAAGAAACCGCGGCGCATAAAAGAATAAATATAACAGACAGAGCAGCCCACACAGCCGCGCCAAACAGAAAACCGGAAATCAGCGACGAAGCCGCGCCTTTTTCATCTTTTCCCATAAACAAAACCCTCCGCAATATCTCTTACTTAAAAGATATGGCAAAGGGTTTTGAAATATTACATTATTTCTCGTCAGCCTTTACATCGACCTTGCTGATGGCACTCTTAAGAATGCGGATTTTGCAGTGGTCTTTGCTGGTCTCGATAACGCAGGTTTCGTCCTTGATGGACACGATCTCGCCGATTATACCGCCGATAGTGGTAACTTCGTCACCTATCTGAAGGCTGTTCTTCATTTCAGCAGCTTCCTTTTCCTGCTTCTTCTGGGGTCTGTAAAGGAAGAAGTAGAAAATCAGAACCATTGCAACTACCAGAATGA
>JBJDYY010000026.1:0-6359 GCA_051867715.1 Candidatus Avispirillum sp. | reverse complement strand
TCGATAGCAGACTTGAAGCTACCCACAGAAGGCAAGAAAAGCAAATTGAACATTACCGCAGGGGCGGACGGTTTCACCGTCCGTAAAGCGATAGAAAAAGCGCAGAAGAAAGTGTACTTTCTCCTGCGCTTTTTCCTCGCCTGCCGCCTACGCGGCACCCCTGCGTGGGGGTGCTATATTGCCTTATCAGGGCAAAAGTTTTTTGGGGTTCTTAGTACCTTTTTCTCAAAAAAGGTACTAAGCGGTGCGCGAGGCGGAGCCTCGCATATACTTATCGGGGTTCGGGGCAGCGCCCCATATATACCCTCAGTGCGCGGGGCAGAGTTTTGCATATAATCCGCGCGCCGACGGATTTTTACAATTAACTTAATATTTCCCCGTGTGCGCGTATTATGCGCCGAAAAGAGCGCCATATTTTACAAGGATTTGACAATACCGAGGTTTTTGATTTTACCCAAGGCGTATAGAATGTGAAACGTAGGGTCGGGAGACCCTAATAAACAAACAGACAAAAAACTGACAAAAGGAGATTTGAATTATGAAAAAAATCGTAAGTCTCATTCTTGCTTCTCTTATGCTGACCGTAGCGCTTGCAAGCTGCACGGGAACTAAGGATGCAGCAGACGACAAACCCGCGACATCAGGCGACGCAGTAGTAAGCGGCGAAGAGAAGACAGTTTCCGGCACCGTTACTACCGACGGCTCCACCTCCATGGAAAAGGTAATCGGCGCTCTGGGCGAGTCCTTTGAGGGCGAGAACAGCAAAGCCACCTTTACCTACAACCCCACAGGCTCCAGCGCAGGTATCACCGCAGTAGCTGAGGGACGCTGCGACATCGGACTTGCAAGCCGCGCCCTGAAGGACGAGGAAAAGGCTCAGGGACTTAAGGAAACCGTGCTGGCATATGACGGCATTGCTGTTATCGTAAACCCCGAAAACGGTGTTGACGGACTTACCATTGAGCAGATAGCAGATATTTACACCGGCAAGATCACCAACTGGAAGGATGTAGGCGGCAGCGACGCCGAAATCGTTCTCATCGGCAGAGAGGCCGGCAGCGGCACACGCGACGGCTTCGAGTCCATCACCGGTACCGAGGACGCATGCAAGTACCGTCAGGAGCTCAGCTCCACGGGCGATGTAATCACCACCGTAGCAAATAACCCCAATGCTATCGGCTATGCTTCCCTTGCTTCCATTAAAGATACCGTTAAGGCTCTTGAGGTAGACGGAGTTGCACCCAGCGAGGACACAGTAAAGGACGGCACTTATAAGGTACAGCGTCCCTTCATGCTCATAACCAAGACGGACGCTCAGCTGTCCGATGTGGCTCAGGCATTCTTCGACTATGCAACAAGCGCTGACGCAAATGCAGTAATTTCCGCAGCAGGAGCAGTACCTGCGAAATAATCGGACAAAGCAGAAAAACGCCTCCCCCATAGGGGAGGCATTCGTCTCGGACTGCGCCGCAGGCAGACAGGCGGCGCAGCCCTGAGCGAAAATGCAAATGCAGACATGCAGACATAAGGTGAAAGGCACGGTCGGTTCAATGAAAAAACGAAGAATATTTGAGACGGCGGTACACGGCATTTTCCTGATAATGGGACTTGTGACCGTGGGCTGTGTGCTGCTTATATCCGTCTATCTGATAATAGCGGGCATACCCGCCATACGGGAGATAGGGCTTGTTAAGTTCCTGTTCGGAACCAAATGGGCATCAACAGCCGCAGAGCCGCTGTACGGCATACTGCCCTTCATTCTTACAAGCGTATACGGCACGGCGGGGGCTATTGTCATCGGCGTGCCTATCGGCTTTTTCTGCGCCGTCTACCTTGCAAAAATTGCAAAGCCTGCGGTGCGTGAGGTTATGGAGGGCGCGGTCAGCCTGCTTGCGGGCATACCCTCCGTTGTGTACGGTCTTGTAGGTATGATGGTGCTTGTGCCCGGCATACGCAAACTGTTCAACCTGTCAGACGGCGCAGGTCTTCTTGCGGCAATGATAGTTCTGGCAATAATGATACTGCCGTCAATAATTAAAGTGTCCCTGAATGCTCTGGAGGCTGTTCCCGAGGAATACGAAAGCGCGTCTCTCGCCCTGGGCGCCACCCCAATTGAGACCTATTTCAAGGTGTCGGTCCCTGCGGCGGGCAGCGGCATTGCCGCGGCAGTAGTGCTGGGAGTGGGCAGAGCCATAGGCGAGGCAATGGCGGTGATGATGGTAGCGGGCAACGCTCCCAATATGCCGGACTCCCTGTTCCAGAGCGTCAGATTCTTAACTACCGCAATCGCCAGCGAAATGTCCTATTCATCGGGACTCCAGCGTCAGGCGCTGTTCTCCATAGCCTTGGTGCTGTTCCTGTTTATAATGCTTATTAACGCCGCTCTGAATTTCTTTCTTAAAAGGGAGAAGGTGAAACAATGATAGCTCCCCATGTATCGGCAAAACGCAAAATGTACGGCGCGCTGATGCGCGTTCTTATGTGGCTGTCGGTGACGGTCTGCGCTTCCGTTGTGCTGTTTATGATAGTGTATGTAATGGTAAAGGGAATACCCAATATCACATGGGAGCTCCTGTCCACCAAGCCAAGCTATTTAAGCGGCAGAATAGGCATACTTCCAGACATACTCAATACCGTTTATATCGTCATCGCTACCTTGCTTATAGTAGTACCTCTGGGAGTGGGCGCCGCCATATATCTGACGGAATACGCTCCGGGTCAGAAAATAGTGCGGCTTATAGAGAACGCCGCCGAAACCCTGTCGGGAATTCCCTCCGTTATCTACGGACTTGTGGGTATGCTGGTGTTCTGCGAACTTTTAGGCTTCAAGACATCTCTTCTGGCGGGCGCGCTTACTTTGGTCATAATGAATTTGCCTACCGTCATGCGCACCACCCAGGAAAGCCTGAAAACCGTGCCCCAAAGCCTCCGAGAGGGCGCATTCGGACTGGGAGCCGGAAAATGGAGAGTTATCCGCACGGTGGTGCTGCCGGGTTGCGTTGACGGAGTCATAACCGGCTGTATTCTGTCAATAGGCAGAATATTGGGCGAGTCCGCAGCGCTTCTGTTTACGGCAGGCTTTGCCCACGCTCTGAACAATATAATAGACGGACTTGCAAGCCCGGGCGCCACCCTTACCGTAGCCTTGTATTTTTATGCAAAAGAAAACGGCGAGTTCGGCGTAGCCTTCGCCATCGCAGCAATCCTTATGGTGCTTACGGTTCTGATAAATTTGTCCGCCACCCTTATTGGCAAGTATTTCCGGAAAAGGAGAAGCATATGAGCAGCAGTATTATAAGCGTAAACGATTTGTGTCTGTGGTACGGACAGACTCAGGCGCTGAAAAATGTCAGCATGGATATAGAGGAAAACAAAATAACCGCCCTTATAGGTCCCTCAGGCTGCGGCAAATCCACCTTTCTCAAAACGCTGAACAGAATGAACGACCTTGTGAAGGGTGTGAAAATAACAGGCAGCGTAAAATACCGCGACGAGGATATATTTGCCCCCTCCTGTGATGTTTGCGGACTGAGACGCAATATCGGCATGGTGTTCCAGAAGCCGAACCCTTTCCCCATGAGCATATACGACAATGTGGCGTACGGTCCCAGAACTCACGGCATAAAGAGCCGCGCAAAGCTTGACGAGATAGTTGAAAAATCCCTGCGGGGCGCGGCAATATGGGACGAGGTCAGCGACAGACTGAAAAAATCGGCTCTGGGACTTTCCGGCGGTCAGCAGCAGAGACTGTGCATAGCAAGAGCGCTTGCAGTGGAGCCCGATGTGCTGCTTATGGATGAGCCTACCAGTGCTCTTGACCCTATTTCCACCTCGAAAATCGAAGAGCTTGCCATGAATCTCAAAAAGAACTATACCATTGTAATAGTGACACATAATATGCAGCAGGCGGTGCGTATTTCCGATAATACGGCGTTCTTTTTGCTGGGAGATCTTATTGAATACGGCAATACGGAAAAAATGTTCTCCACACCTGAGGATAAACGGACAGAGGACTACATTACGGGGAGGTTCGGATAATGAGAAGCAAATTCGACAAACAGCTTGCGCAGCTTAATACGGAAATGACACAGATGGGCGCTCTCTGCGAGGAGGTTATTGCCCTTGCGGCGAAGGCGCTCATATCGGGCAGCGCCGACCTTGCGGGAGAGGTGGCTGCCATCGACTCAAAAATAGACCAGATGGAGAGGGATATAGAGGCGCTGTGCCTGAAGCTGCTGCTTCAGCAGCAGCCGGTGGCAAGGGATCTGCGCCAGATTTCCGCAGCGCTGAAAATGATAACCGACCTTGAGCGTATAGGAGACCAGGGCGCGGACATTGCGGAAATAATTCCTTTTCTCGGCGGCAGAACAGGAGACGAGTGCGAGTCTGTCAGCCTTATGGCAAAGGAGACTATCAGAATGGTCACGGACAGCGTGGACGCCTATGTTAAAAAGGATGTGGCTCTTGCAAAATCCGTTATCGCACACGATGACACCGTGGACGAATGCTTTGTGCGGGTAAAATCCGCCCTTATCCGTTTGATAACGGAAAAGCACGAGGACGCGGAATACGCCCTTGACCTTCTTATGATAGCAAAGTATTTTGAGCGTATAGGTGACCACGCCACCAATGTGGCTGAATGGGTCGTGTTCTCCGTAACCGGAATTCACAAGGACTGGAAAGAAGATACACAGGACGGCGAAAATACGGAGCAGTAAAAAACATTCGACAGAATTCTTTCTCACTTTTGATATAAACACGCAAAAAGCGGCTGAAAAACTATTGTTTTTCAGCCGCTTTTTGCGTGTTTTTGCGTTTTCAGTCTTTTCTCAGCTCTTTCAGCAGGGCAATTTCTTTTGCATATCCGTCAAGCTCGTTGGGCGTTTCCAAATAGAAGGGAAGGGACAAAAGGCGCGGAGAATTAACGATTTTTTCTACTCCCCCAAGACCCAAGGTGCCCTCGCCTATCTTTTCGTGACGGTCTTTGGCCGCACCCAGAGGATTTTTAGAATCGTTGAGATGAACGGCGTGCAGTCTGTCAAGTCCGATAACCGCGTCAAAGCGGTCAAGTACTTCTTCGGTTGCTCCCGCAATGTCGTAACCGCCGTCGGAAATGTGGCAGGTGTCAAGGCATACCCCCACTCTGTCCCGCTTGTCGGAGTCGGTCAGCTCTATCATATGGCAGATTTCCTCAAAGGTCTTGCCTATTTCGCTGCCCTTTCCCGCCATAGTCTCAATAAGCACGGTAGTACCCTGACCGGGGGTTATTACTTCGTTCAAAAGCCGCGCGGTGTTTTCCATTCCCGCCTCGGCGCCGATACCTACATGGCAGCCGGGGTGAAAGTTGTAAAGCGCGCCGGGGATGGTTTCCAGCACCTCCAGATCCTCCCGCATGGAGTCGCGGCTGTACGTCCATATGCGCTCCTCGGCTGACGCGGGATTGAAGGTGTACGGCGCGTGTGCAAGGGGCGGCGCAAAGCCGTTTTTTTCCATAAGCGCAACCAAAGCCGCCACATCCTCCGCGGCGGGACGCTTGAAACCGCGCCCTCTTGGGTTGCGGGTAAAGTACTGAAATGTATTTGCTCCTATGTCAAGGGCGGTTTTCCCCATTGCTTCGTAACCGCCGGAAACGGACAGATGACATCCGATATAAAACATACTGTAAAGGCTCCTTATCTGCTCTGCGGCATGATTTTTGCCGCAAAGCTTTGGCGGCGCTCCTCGCCGCTTCTGTGTATATATTTTAACACGGGACTCGATTTATGTCAACAAGGGAGTACTTGACTTTCACTGCGGCTGATAATATAATTATAATATCATTATGTGCATTCAGCTTGACGGCGGAAAGGGGGAAGCGGTCATAAAAAAGAAAAAGATTTCCGGCGTCATTTCGCTTCGGCATGTGTGGGAAGCGGCTTTGGACGCCGTACACACCGTGTCAAGAGATCAGATCACCGTGTACGCGGCACAGGCTACCTTTTTTATAATCATATCCTCCATTCCTTTTCTCCTGCTGCTTCTCAGCCTTACAAAATATTTTATCAATGCTGACTGGCTGCTTCAGCTTATAAGAGAGCATATTACAGGGGATGTGGGGCGGCTTCTGGAGGGTATAGTTGAGGAGATCGTCAATAAAGGCGGTATTTCCCTCGTTTCCGTAACGGTCATAACTACCTTGTGGTCATCGTCCAAAGGCGTAAATGCCGTAATGCGCGGCGTTTCGGGAGCCTACGGCATAAAACTGAAAGAGAACTTTCTTTACGACATATTCCGTTCACTGTTTTATACAATTGCCTTTATTGTACTTATAGTGGCGGTGCTTGCGGCTCTAGTTTTTGCGGATACAATCAGGGGAGCGG
>JBJDYY010000025.1:0-6376 GCA_051867715.1 Candidatus Avispirillum sp. | reverse complement strand
AGCATTGTCATTGCGGAAAGCGCCGCGCAAAGCACATCGTCTCCGCTCTCACCGTATCCCGTATGACCGGTTTCTTCAAAGCCGTAGTAGAAACCACCGCGGCGGAAGAACTTTACCTTGGTCATCTCTTATGCCTCGATCTTAACGATCTCGACCTTGGTATAGGGCTGTCTGTGACCCATCTTTCTCTTTTCGTTCTTCTTGGGCTTGTAGGTAAAGACAGTGATCTTTTTGCTCTTGCCGTTTTTAACGACCTTTGCCGTTACCTTAGCTCCGTCAACCGTGGGAGCGCCGACCTTAACATCTGCGCCTTCTCCGGTAACGAGAACCTTGTCAAATACTACTTCTGCTCCTTCGTCTGCTGCAAGCTTTTCAACGAAGACGGTCTCCCCTTCGGTGACCTTGTACTGCTTTCCGCCGGTTTCAATTACTGCGTACACGAAAAGCACCTCTCTTTCATTCATGACTCGCCGGTCATCGGGTCAGCAAATGCTGTTAAAACCCATACCGTGCGGCAGCTTATAGTATACCACCGGCGATATACATTTGTCAAGCAAAATCGCAAACTTTTTCGTATATACCGGTATAAACCCGTAAAACTCAAATAAATCGGTTATTTCCCAACAGAGCGCCGCGCTGCCGTCAGCGTATTTTCAAGCAAAGTTGTTATTGTCATGGGACCCACGCCGCCGGGCACGGGAGTAATGGCGCCCGCCACCTTTTCTACGGAGTCAAAGTCAACATCTCCGCACAGCTTGCCTTCCCCGTCGCGGTTCATTCCCACATCAATGACAACCGCGCCCGGCTTTACCATATCGGCAGTTACAAAGCGCGCCTTGCCGATTGCAACCACAAGAATATCGGCCTCTCTTGTGACCTCGGCAAGACTTTGTGTCCTTGAGTGGCAGACGGTCACGGTGCCGTTTGCGTGAAGCAAAAGCATAGCCATAGGCTTGCCCACAATATTGCTTCTGCCGATTACAACGCACCGCTTCCCCGCAATTTCTATTCCCTCGCGCCTCAGCATGGTCATTATACCCGCAGGGGTGCAAGGGAGAAAATCAAAATCCCCAAGCATAATACGCCCCACATTTTCGGTAGTAAATGCGTCAACATCCTTTTCGGGGGGAATAACCGCAATAACGGCATTTTCGTCAAGGTGCTTCGGCAGAGGGAGCTGAACGAGTATGCCGTGAACGGTACTGTCCTCTGCCAGCTCATTTACGCAGGCAAGCAATTCTTCCTGAGTTGTGCTCTCCGAAAGTTCAATAACGCGGGAATTCATCCCTGCCGCCTCGCAGGCTTTTTTCTTGTTGCGCACATAAACGCAGGACGCGGGATCGCTGCCTACTATCACCACGGCAAGTCCGGGAGCAAAGCCGTTTTCAGCCTTAAACGCCGCAACTCTGTCGGCAATATCTGCGCGCACCTCGGCGGCAATTCTTTTACCGTCTATAATATGAGCCATTATTTGTCCTCGTTATCGTTTTCCTCTGTGTCTGTTTCTCCGCCGTCGGAATCTGAGTCCGACTCGCTGACATTCTCATCGGAGTCAGCGGAATTTTCATCTTCAGTAACAGCTGCGCGCTCATTGCCGTCAGCAGCAGAAACAGCCGCTTCAGCGCTGACTTCTGCGGCCACCGTAGTTTTCTTTGCCTTTGAAGCATTCACCCAGAAGAAAACCATCAAAGCGACGCCGGCAATAAATATGAGCGCGGCGAGCGCCTGCGAAACGCGGATGGGATTTCCGGAGAAATCCGTAAGTCCCCAAAGCGGCAGACTGTCGGTTCTCATACCCTCGATAAATGCTCTGCCGAGACCGTACCAAATCATATAGAAGTAGAAAATCTGTCCGTTGAATTTCTTCTTTTTATAGAATATTGCAAGAATGGCAAAGCCGATTATGTTCCAGAGGGACTCATAAAGGAAAGTAGGATGCACCTCAATATATCCGGAAGTGGTCTTAAGCCCCATTCTCCAGATAACATCAGTCTCGTAACCGTAAGCCTCTCCGTTCATAAAGTTGCCCCAGCGTCCCACAGACTGCGCCAGCAGCAGAGACGGAGCAAGAGTGTCAAGCAGTACGGGCAGACGGATTTTTTTGTGCCTTGCCACAAGGAAAGTCACAATAAAGCCGGCAATAAGTCCTCCGAATATAGCGAGACCGCCCTCCCAGACGGAGACAACATTCAGAAGCGTTTGTCCCACATTGTGCCAGAAGCCGCCGTCAGTCACAAGATAAGTGACCCCTTTAGGCGGGAAAATAACATAGTAAAGTCTTGCGCCGATTATGCTGAATATAAGGATAAACAGAGCAAGATCTATCATATCGTCGCTCTTGATGCCCTCAAATTTTGCCCTTGACATGGCATAGAAAAACGCAAGAATCATACCGACCGCAATCAGAATACCGTACCAGGTAACCTGAATTTTGCCGTCGAAAAGCTGAAAAGCTACTTTGTGGATTTCAATAGGTCCGAGCCCGAACCCGGGAAATGATACTTCAAACATACCGATTCTCCCAATTTCTCCGAAATTAGTTAATTGTCAGTTTCAGTCACAGTTTTCCCAGTTGTGGAAAATGTCCTGAACATCGTCGTTGTCCTCAAGGTGCTCAATAAGAAGATTCATATTCTTAATATCGTCGGGATCCTCAAGGGTTACATAGCTCTGAGGAATTTTGTCAAGCTCTGCGGAAGCAATAACATAGCCCGCACCCTCCAGCGCTTCCCTGACTGCGCCAAGATCGGAGGGCTCGGTGTAAATCTCAAACACATCGCCGTCGGAAGCAAAGTCCTCTGCTCCCGCTTCAAGAGACGCCTCCATCAGCGCATCCTCGTCGATACCGTCATCCTTTTCGATAACGATAACGCCCTTGTCGTCAAACATAAAGGACACACAGCCGGTAGTACCCATATTTCCGCCGTACTTGTCAAAGAAATGGCGCACATCGCCGCCGGTGCGGTTGCGGTTGTCGGTCGCAGCAGTTACGATAACAGCCACACCGGAGGGGCCGTAACCCTCGTAGGTGATCTCCTCATAATCAACAGCATCGGCGCCTGCGGCTTTTTTGATGGCGCGCTCAATATTGTCGTTGGGCACATTGTTAGCCTTTGCCTTGGCAATAAGATCGCGGAGCTTGGAGTTTCCGTTGGGGTCTGCTCCGCCGTCACGCACTGCAATAGCTATTTCCTTGCCGATTTTTGTAAAGATCTTACCCTTTTGGGCGTCGGTCTTTTCCTTTTTGTTTTTAATATTATTCCACTTGGAATGTCCGGACATTTTTGATACCAGGCCTTTCTGATTTATTTAATATAATACTTGACAAACAGTTAAATCTTCTCCGGCGCTCTCATACAGATAAGACCGAGAGCCGTTTTAATAACAGTACCTGTCGCCTTTGTTATGCGCAGACGGGTATTTTTCACAGCCTCATCACCAGCGGTCATAATGGGACAGTTGTGATAAAACCTGTTGAACGCGGTGCAAAGCTCAATAATATAGCGCGTAATGATGCTGGGCTCATAATCCTTAAGCGCCGCCTGCACCCTTTCTGGGAATTTGGCAATAGCCTTCAGCACATCGGCTTCCTCGTCGGCAGTGATAACCGCCGCACCGCCCTCAGGCTGACCCGCTTTTGAAAGCACACTGCAGGTACGTGCGTAAGTGTACTGGGCATAAGGACCCGTACTGCCGTCAAAGCTCAGAGCATCCTCCATTACAAAGTTTATATCCTTTGTCCTGTTGTTGTAAAGATAATGGAAAACCACGGCGCCCACGCCCACAGCCTCGGCAACCTCGTCGCTGTTCTCAAGGTCGGGATTTTTCTCTTTGATAAGCGCCGAAACCTTGTCGATTGCCTGGGCAAACAAATCACGGAGAAGCACCACATTTCCTGTTCTTGTAGAGAGCTTTTCACCGTTTATGCTGACAGTACCGTAGGGCACATGAACAAGCTCGTCTGCCCAATCATAGCCCATAAGCTCCACAACCTTGAACCACTGAGCAAAATGGAGACTCTGACCGTTTGATGTCACATAAATACATTTGTCAAAGTCGTATGTGCGCTTTCTGTAAACCGCTGCGGCAATATCGCGGGTAGGATACAGAGTGCTGCCGTCCTTTTTAAGTATAAGACACGGCGGCATATTGTACTCCGACAAGTCAACAATAGACGCGCCGTCGTCGATTTTCAGAAGTCCCTTGTCGCGCATAAGCTGCACCTGTTCGGGCATCTTATCCGTATAAAAGCTCTCGCCTGCATAGCTGTCAAAGGTTATGTCAAGCTGCTTGAAGGTCTTTTCATACTCTTTAAGCGAAATATCGATAAACCACTTCCACAGCTTGGTGTTTTCCTCATCGTGCTCCTCAAGCTTTTTGAACTCGTCACGCGCCGTCTGATTAAGGCTGTCGTCCTTTTCAGCCTCGGCGTGGAATTTCACATATAAAGCCACCAGAGCGTCGACTCCGCCTACTTCCACCTCGTCTTTAGAGCCCCACATACGGTAAGCTGTTATAAGCTTTCCGAACTGAGTGCCCCAGTCGCCAAGATGGTTAATGCCGACGCAGCTGTAACCTGCAAACTGATGAAGCTTTTTAAGGGAGTGACCGATAACAGTAGTACCCAAATGCCCGATATGAAATGGCTTTGCAATATTGGGAGAAGCATAGTCGAGACATACCGTTTTCCCTTTGCCCTCGTCGGAAGAGCCGTAACGCTCACCTTTTTCCTCAACGGAGGAAAGTACGCCGCTAAGAAGATATTCGGGAGAAACCTTGAAGTTAAGATACCCTCCGGCACAGGAAACGGTGCAAAGCGCGGGATCAAAAGCCGCCTCTGAAAGCCTTGCCGCAATGGCGGGGGGAGCCGACCTGAGAGTGCGGCTCAGCTTGAAGCACGGCAGCGCCACATCACCCATGGTGCTGTCGGGCGGATATTCAAGCATATCCGATATATCCCCGGCGGAAATCTCCGCCCCGGGGAAAGCTGCCCTTATCTGTTCTTCCAGTATTTCCGACAGCCTGTTTTTGAAGTTCTGCATAATTATGACCATGCCTTTCGTTGATTTGTGTCGGTTTTACAAAGCCCCCGGGCTTTGTAAATGCCGCCGCTCTTTTTGGCGGCAAGACACAAATAGGGTTTGAAACAGCTCACGTGCGATCCACGCTCGCGTTATTTTCAAACTTATTCCTTCAGTCGTTAATACTAAGCTGCTGAGCGGTTTTCTCTGCCTGCCTGTCAAGCAGCTTGTGAATGCGCTGAACCGGATTGAGCAGTGAGGAGATAGACTGATCGTGATTCAGCGTGTCTATTATATAAGCCACATATTTGCACATATTTACGGGAGCGTACCACTCTCTGCTGAGCACATCGGGACGGGTGTAAATAAGGTTTGTGGTAAACACCTTATTGATTATTCCCTTCTCATACGCCTTGTCAAACGCCTCGGGACCGTTTACGAAAAGTCCGAAGGTGCTGAAAACGAACACTCTTCGCGCACCCCGTTCTTTGAGCTGCTCGGAAACATCAAGCATGGACTCACCGGAAGAAATCATATCGTCCACGATAATAACATCCTTGCCCTCAACGCTCTTGCCCAGATACTCGTGAGCCTCAATGGGGTTTTTGCCGTCGATGATAACGGAGTAGTTGCGTCTCTTGTAGAACATTCCAAGCTCAACTCCCATAACGGAAGCAAAGTACATGGAGCGTGACATTGCGCCCTCATCGGGAGAGATAAACACAATATCGTCGCTTGAGAGAGATATATCGGGGAATTCACGCACAAGCGCTTTCAGCATCTGATAGGAGGGGCGGATATTGTCAAAACCGTTGAGAGGAATAGCGTTCTGTACTCTGGGGTCGTGAGCGTCAAAGGTTATGATATTTGACACACCCATAGCCACAAGCTCCTGAAGAGCGATAGCGCAGTCAAGAGATTCGCGGGAGGTTCTTCTGTGCTGTCTGCCCTCGTAAAGCATGGGCATAATAACGGAGATCCTGCTTGCCTTGCCCGCTACCGACGCGATAACTCGCTTAAGGTCTGCAAAGTGATCGTCGGGGCTCATGGGCACCATCATGCCGTGCATTTTGTACTGCTCGCCGTAGTTGTAGCAGTCAGATACGATATACAGATCATGACCGCGTGCTGATTCGTGCAGAAGACCTTTCGCCTCACCGCTGCCGAAACGGGGGCAGTCGGCGTGCATAATGAAGTCCTGATCGTCGTCGTGGCGTCTCCACTCCTTAAGGTATTCGTCCACCTGATTTACAAATCCCTCGCAGCCGCGCATGGCAATTACGCCAAGCTCTCCGTATAAGCTTTCCATTTTCTCTCTCCTCCGTGTTTCAAATATTTTTTACGCCGTCGGCGAA
>JBJDYY010000024.1:0-27972 GCA_051867715.1 Candidatus Avispirillum sp. | reverse complement strand
ATTAAAAGTTTTTTGGGGTTCTTAGTACCTTTTTCTCAAAAAAGGTACTAAGCGGTGCGCGAGGCAGAGCCTCGCATATGCTCAGCGGGGTACGGGGCGGCGCCCCGCAAATACCCATTGCGGCTCTGCAAAGGACATATGAGCCCTTCACATATGCTGTGCGCTATTGACTTTTTATACTGCTTTACTTATAATAAATATAATAGATATTTATATAAATTTTGGCGGAGGTACGGCATGAAAAAGACAAACGGGCAAAATAATTCCGTAATTAGTTTTTTTGCCTCCCGTTCTCTTTCTCCCGCCGATCTGTTTGCCGCCGTATGCACCGCTTTTGTAATTGCCTCCGTGGTTTTCCTGTGCGGCGGCAACTTTACGGAGCTTACCTATGTGCGCCAATATCCGTGGTGGCTGTTTGCGGCAGTGTTTACCGTCTCCCTGTGTGCCGTCCTCGCCGCAGGCTGTATTCTGAAAAGCCACACCTTTATTTCAAGGCTTCTGCTGTTTTGCTCACTTATTATGGCAGTCATACTGTGTATTCAGGAGCCTGACAACATTTTTTTCAATCTCGGTATTGCCTTTATTATTGTAATCATCATAAAATACGCCGACGGCAGGGGCGCGCTGTCCCTATCAAAGCCGCAAATATCGCGGCGGGCGTCCTTTTTTATGACTCTGGGCATTTTCCTTGTGTTTTTCGCTGCGGTTTTCTTTTTCACCGCCGCCAAATACAAGAGCTTTCAGCACGGGACCTTTGATTTCGGCATATTTGCCCAGATGTTTGAGCAGATGGCGAAAACGGGACTGCCCAACACAACCGTGGAGCGCAGCGAGCTGCTTTCCCATTTCGCCGTTCATTTCTCCCCCGTGTTTTACCTGCTGCTGCCGGGATATATGGTTTTCCGCACGCCGCTGTATCTTCTCGCCGCTCAGGCTTTTGTTGTGGGTTTCGGCGTTTTTCCCGTCCGCCGCATTTGTCTTGAACTGGGGCTTTCCCCCCGCACCTCGGTGCTTGCCGCCGCCGTTTTCGCCCTGTATCCCACTATGGCAAACGGCTGTTTCTACGATTTTCACGAGAACAAATTTCTCACCGTTTTTCTTTTGTATCTCGTCTACTTCGCCCTTAAAGGAAACCGGGCGGGAATAGCGGTTTTTGCGCTTCTGACCCTTTCGGTAAAAGAGGACGCCTTTATTTATGTCCTGGCGGTCTGCATATGGATGCTTGTAACAAAGCGCCGCCGCGGCTTTGCCTGCGGCGTGGCGGCTCTGAGCATTGCATATTTCTTCTTTGCCTGCGCCATGATAAATCTGTGCGGCGGCGAGATAATGTCCGGCCGTTTTGACAATTTTACCCTGACACAGGAAGGCGGACTTTTTGAGGTTATCCGCACCTGCGTGACGGATATAGGCTATCTTATAAAAGAAGTTTTCGCGGGGGCGGATACGGAAGCCTTCAGGGAGGTCACCTATGCGGGGCAAAAGCTGGAATTCGTGCTCTGGACGGCGGTTCCCCTTATGTTCACTCCCTTTCTCAGAAAGAAAAGCTCGGAGCTTTGCCTTCTTCTGCCGCTTCTGGTCATAAACCTTATGCCCCGGTGGATGTATCAGTTTGACATAGACTATCAGTACACCTACGGGACGGCGGCGCTGATGATATTTTCCGCCCTGCTGGCGCTTGGCGAGTGCGGAAAAGACAAACGGCGCAGGATACTGGCGGCTATGCTTTGCCTCTGCACCGTATTTACCGTCTCCGCGGCATTCCCCAAAGCACAGCGGCAGGCGCTGAGATACTTCCCCAATAAGGAAGCCTACAACGCAACCGAGGAAGCTCTTAGGCAGATACCCTCCGACGCCTCCGTCACCGCCTACGGGTATATAGCTCCCCATTTGTACTATGTGGACGACCTGCACTCCTCACCGGAGTACTACGGCGACTACGAAAAAACAGACTACTATGTAATAGATACTCGATACGAGCGCGACGAGCATACACAGAAAATGTATAAAGCCATGGGAGACGATTACAGCCTCCTGTGCGAAACGGGTTATATTAAAATATACAGGCTTATCGGTCAGGAACGGTAACAGATATGAACAAGGACGGCTATAATATTCACAAGGATCACAGAAACAGGATGCGCGCAAAGCTGAAAAGATGCGGCGCAGACGCTTTTGACGCTTATCAGCTTATTGAAATGCTGTTGTTTTACACCATTCAGAGAAAGGACACAAATCCCCCGGCGCACAGGCTGCTGGAGCTTTATCCCGACGGCGGGCTTCTCAGAGCGGACGAAGAGGAAATGACCGATGTGGAGGGCGTGGGCGAAAAAAGCGCCGCCCTGCTGCGTCTTTCCCGCGATACGGTGCTGAGACTTATCTGCGACAGCCTTTCAAGTGAGCCTATGGAAAGCGATTTTTCCAGGCGCGCCTATCTGTATGTCTGGTTTATTTCAAAGCCTGCCGGCTGTGTGGGCGCCATGTTTCTGGACTCCCAT
Source organism: Candidatus Avispirillum sp. (assembly GCA_051867715.1). Lineage (GTDB taxonomy): Bacteria > Bacillota > Clostridia > Oscillospirales > CAG-272 > Avispirillum. The sequence continues at coordinate 25,477 of JBJDYY010000024.1, read as the reverse complement.
GACAAACTTCTGGAATGTTCCCTGCTATCCTCCGGCAGAATGTTCCGATGCGAAAACTATATTGATAAAATTACGGATATTTCCCGCAAATGCGGAGCAAAAAAGGTAATACTTTGCCACAACCACATAAACGGGGACAAAAACCCCTCTATGGAGGACCGTTTTCTGACGGAATGTATTTCAAGAAATCTGAGTGAGGCGGGACTTGAATATCTGGGTCACTACATAGTTACAGCCTCCGACTGCATATACTGCCCCGGGTGCAAAAGCGGCGGAGAGTCCGCAGGCTGTACCCAAAAGTGAAAGGACCTTATTACCCTATGGAAAAGCGTGAATATCTTGAATGTGCCGCCGTCCGCGGCACTCACGGAGTGCGCGGCAATGTGCGCCTTGAAAGCCTGTGCAATACTGCCGGGGATCTTGCGTCTCTGCACCGTATGTTTGTACGGGAGGCCGGCGGCTATCGTCAGCTTACGGTGGAACATTCCTCCGTGCAGAAGGGCGCTGTGCTGACAAAGTTTCAGGGCGTGGACAGCGTTGAGACTGCCGCGGCCATGCGGGGCACCCTGCTTTACGCGGCACGGGAGGATATGCCCCTTCCCGAGGGAGAGTTTTTTATTGCCGATATGATAGGACTTCCCGTTATTGATTTTGAAAGCGGAAAACAGTACGGCACCCTGTCCGATGTTATCCGCCCCGGAGCGCAGCAGATATATGTGGTAAAGGGCAAAAACGGAGAGTTTATGATACCCTGCGTGCCCGAATTTATAAAGAAAATTTCCGTCGGTGAGAACTCCGACGGCATTTATGTAAGCCTTATTGAGGGAATGACCGATTAAAATGAGATTTGACATTATGACTTTGTTCCCTGATATGGTGCGTACCGTGCTTTCCGAAAGCATTATCGGACGCGCAGTGACCGCGGGATATCTTGAAATAAATGTTTACAACATCCGCGACTACTCCGACGATAAGCGTCACCGAGTAGACGATACCCCCTGCGGCGGCGGAAAGGGTATGCTTATGGCGGCTCCCCCCATATACAACTGCTTCAGCGCCGTCACCTCCGACAGGGGCGAGGGGGAGGATATACATGTAGTCTATATGTCCCCCCGTGGACAGGTGCTTAACGACGAAACGGCGCACCGTCTTGCTTCTCACGACCGTATCGTCATACTTTGCGGTCATTACGAGGGCGTTGACCAGCGCATAATCGACGAAATTGTGGACGAAGAAATCTCCATAGGCGACTATGTGCTGACAGGAGGGGAAATACCCGCCTGTATACTCTGCGACTGCGTAGGCAGGCTGTGCGACGGAGTTTTGTCCGACGCCGTTTGCCATGAGGCGGAAAGCTTTGAGGACGATCTTCTGGAATATCCTCAGTATACGCGCCCCATTGAGTTTATGGGTCGGAAAGTGCCCGAGGTGCTGCTCAGCGGTCATCACGCCAATATTGACGCCTGGCGGCTTGAACAGTCGGAAAAGCTGACGGCGGAGCGCCGCCCCGACCTGTACGAAAAATACGCTCGCCGCAAAGCGGAGCGGGAGGCTGCCGAAGCAGCGCGAAAAAAGCGAAGAAGGGCGAAAAAGGGCGACTCATAAAAGCGCTTTTCGCTTGACAAAGAACAAAAAGCTATTTATAATCTATATGACTTGATAATTTGCACCGCAGGGCGGAGAAAGGTTTGTTATGTATTATATCGGTATAGATCTGGGCGGCACCAATATTGCCGCAGGCATTGTGGACGAAAATTATAAAATCGTAAGAAAAGCGTCTACCCCCACAAACGCAGAGCGCAGCGCGGACGAGATAACCGCGGACATCGCCGCTCTCTGCAAAAGGCTGGTTGAGGAGGAGGGCATCACCGTTGACCAGATAGGCTCCATCGGCATCGCCACTCCCGGCACGGCAAACTGTGATACAGGCGAGATAATTTACGCCAACAATCTCCCTTTCCGTCACTACCCCATGCAGCAGAAGCTTTCCGAAATGCTGGGCAGCGCAAAGCGCGTTTATATAGAAAATGACGCCAACGCCGCAGCCAAGGCTGAATCGGTGGCAGGCGCCGCAAAGGGTTCCAAATATTCCGTACTCATCACTCTCGGCACGGGAGTGGGCGGCGGAATTATTATCGACGGCAAGGTGTATTCCGGCTTTAACTTTGCGGGTGCCGAGCTCGGTCACACCGTTATCGTCAAGGACGGCAGACAGTGTACCTGCGGCCGCCGCGGCTGTTGGGAGACCTATTCCTCCGCTACCGGACTTATCCGCACCACCAGAGAAAAGCTGGAGGAGTGCAGGAAAGAGGGACGGGAGACCCTTATGGAAAAGATGATAGGCGGAGATTTGGACAAAATCTCCGGCAAAACCGCTTTCAAGGCTATGCGCGCAGGCGATGAGGTCGGAGCCGAGGTGGTGGAGGAGTATATCTCCTATCTTACCACGGGACTTGTAAATATTATAAATATTTTCCAGCCTAATGTGCTTTCCATCGGCGGCGGAATTTCCAACGAGGGCGACTCCCTTATCGAGCTTCTGCACGACAAAGTGTTTGCCGAGACCTATTCCAGAGACGGCACGCCGCAGTGCGAGCTGAAAATCGCTACGCTGAAAAACGACGCTGGCATTATCGGCGCGGCGGCTCTCGGTATGTGACGCTTTTCCCATATATTTTGACTTTAAGGAGTCGGGCAAACGCCCGGCTTCTTTTTCTTTGCGCTGCACAGCAGTCCGCAAAGCAAACCGGAGTACGCCGCCTTGAAAAATGCGTAATTCTGTGATAAAATATCAGTAAACACAAAATAAATGAAGATTTTACATCAATTTTACATACGCACGGTATTAGGTCTTACCTTTGCCGTGTATCATACAGACAGAAAGGGTTGAAGCTATGATCTACTGTGTTGAGGACGACACCGCCATCAGAGAGCTTATGGTATACACGCTGAAGGCTTCGGGCTTTGAGGCTCGCGGCTTTGCCGACGCGAAAGATTTCTGGGACGCTGTTGACAGCGAAGTGCCGAATCTTGTGCTTTTGGACATTATGCTTCCGGGAGAGGACGGAATAACCGTTCTGGAAAAGCTGAGAAACCGCGCCGACACCCGCAATGTGCCTGTAATAATGGCGTCCGCAAAGGGCACCGAATACGACAAGGTCACAGGGCTTGACAGAGGCGCCGACGATTATCTGGCAAAGCCCTTCGGTATGATGGAAATGGTGTCAAGGGTCAGGGCGGTGCTGAGACGCAGTGCGGCGCCGCAGGACGACAAGACCCTGCGCAGCGGAAATATTGAACTGAATATCGGCGAGCACCGCGTAATTGCAAACGGCATTGATGTTCAGCTCACTCTTAAAGAATTTGAACTTCTGCGGCTGTTTATGGAAAATCCCGGGCATGTTTTCAGCCGTGAATCGCTTTTGTCAAGAATATGGGGCGAGGATTTTATCGGCGAAAGCAGAACCGTGGATGTTCACATCGGGACTCTGCGCGCAAAGCTGGGAGAAGCCGGCGACAGCATTGAAACCGTCCGCGGAGTCGGGTACCGTATGGGTAAAAAAAGCTGATAACCCGGAGATATGCCCTGTTTTCGGGTATTGAAAGGACTGGCAGATTATGACGAAGCGTATTTTCCGTTCCATATGTATAGTGGCGATCTCCGTGTTTGCCGCTTCTCTCATTATTATAATGGGAGTTTTGTACAATTATCTGTCCGGCTCACGAATGGAGCAGCTTAAGATAGAAACCGACATCTGCGCCGGCGGTGTTGAGAACGGCGGGCTTTCCTATATCGAATCTCTGGACATTGACGGCTGGCGTCTTACATGGGTAGCCGGCGACGGCACCGTGCTGTACGACAGCGAAACTGACAGCGAGGAAATGGAAAACCACAACGAGCGCGAGGAAATACGCGAAGCGCGCAAAAACGGCACGGGAGAAAGCGTACGCTACTCCACCACTCTTACGGAGCGGCAGGTGTACTACGCAAAGCTGCTTAGCGACGGCACCGTGCTTCGCCTTTCCGATTCTCAGTATACCTGGTGGACCATACTGCTCAGTATGATGCAGCCTATTCTGTTTATTATTACAATTGCCGTGGCGGTCTCCCTACTGCTGGCGTTCCGCCTGTCGAAAAATATAGTAAAACCGCTGAATTCTCTTGACCTTGATGCTCCGCTGAAAAGCGAAGCATACCCCGAGCTTGAGCCGCTGCTCAACCGTCTTGCAAGTCAGCAGCAGCAGCTCAGACTGCAGGCGGCAGAGCTTGAAAAAAAGAAAAGCGAATTTGTCAGCGCCACCCGCAATATGAACGAAGGCATAGTTCTGCTGAACGAACAGGGCAAGCTGCTCAGCATCAATGCCGCCGCCTCCCGTTTGTTGGGAGTCAGCCCCTACTGTGTAGGCAAGGATATCCTGCTGCTGAATAACTCCTTTGAAATGCAGGAGCTTGTGCACAGGGCGCTGTCGGGCGAGCATACGGAAATGCGTCTGCCTGTGGGCGGATCCGATTATCAGATAAACGCAACGCCGGTTATGTCCGACGGCAAGGTAAGCGGAGCGGCGCTTATAATATTCGATGTGACCGAAAAGGAAAAAGCGGAGCAGATTCGGCGTGAGTTTACCGCCAATGTTTCCCACGAGCTGAAAACGCCTTTGCAAAGCATTTCGGGTTATGCGGAGCTGCTTGCGGACGGTATGGTGAAAGCGGAGGACGTGCCGGAGTTTTCACGCAGGATATATTCGGAATCAAAGCGGCTTATGGCGCTGGTTGAAGATATTATCGGTCTTTCCCGTCTGGACGAGGGCGCGGTGGATATGCAGCGCGCCGATACCGATCTGCATGAGATCGCCGAGGCGGCTGTCAAGAGTCTTGAGGACGCTGCGCGCAGCGCGGGTGTAAGTATGGAGCTTTGCGGCTCCCCCGCAGCTGTCAACGGCATACCTCAGCTTCTCAGCGGCATTGTTTACAATCTTTGCGACAATGCAATCAAATACAACAGGCGCGGCGGCAGCGTTACCGTAAGGACGGAAAAAACCGCCGAGGGCGCTCTTCTGACGGTCAGCGACACGGGTATCGGTATTCCCGAAGATCAGCAGGACAGAGTGTTTGAACGCTTCTACCGCGTGGACAAGAGCCACTCCAAGGATGTGGGTGGAACAGGGCTCGGGCTTTCAATTGTGAAGCATGCAGCGAAGCTTCACGGCGCCGCTGTGACTCTTAACAGCACACCGGGTGCCGGCACAACGGTAACGGTGCTGTTTCCTACCGTAAACTCTCATTGAAGTTTATACGATATAACTTATGGGGCTCCGCCGGGGCTCTGACCGGGGCTTCGTCGAGACGGAGACCCTCGCCCCGTCTCAGGGTGCTTTTTAGAGAAAAGCACCCCGAGACCCCGAAAAACTCAATCGGGGTGAAAGAAATATATTTTTTCTCAAAGCGCGCTGAAAGGTGCGCTTTGTTTTTGATATTATAGGGATATAATTCAGATTTGATTATTAGCTGACAGAAGTGGAGAGAGAATTATTCGAAGGGACTGCTGTCCCGTCAGCAGTCCCTCCGAGCCACCCTGCCCGGCTAAAGGGAGGGGAGAAGATGGGTCTCCTCCCCTCCCTTTAGAATCTCTCCCCTCTTCTCGACACGGAAGAACTGCAAGGCGTTACGTTGAAAGAGCATAACACATTCGACTAAGTGTAGGGAGCTTGCGCCGTTAGCCTAAGTTTTAAGTCTCGCGACAGAAATACAGCAAAGCTAATGAGCGTGTCGACAGCAGACTTGAAGTTACTCACAGAAAGAGAGAATAGCAGATTGTTTATTACCGCAGGGGCGGGCGGTGATACCGGCCGTGGAGCGATAGAAAAAGCGCAGAAGAAAGTTTACTTTCTTCTGTGCTTTTTCTCGCTTGCCGCTTACGCGGCACCCCTGCGGGGGATTTCTTTGACCTAATTAAAAGTTTTTTGGAGTTCCAAGAACCTTTTTCTCAAAAAAGGTTCTTGGCGGGGCACGGGGTGGAACCCCGTTTATCGGCGGTGCGAGGGTCTCCGTCGAGACGGAGCCCCGGGCAGAGCCTCGCATATAATCACCGGGTTGAAAGGCGCGATATTTCGGCAGGCGGAATAGCTGCGGGAGTGCGGAGCATAATAATTTCTGAACGGCTGCCGCATAAAGCGGCGCGATGTGAAAGGAAATGAGAAAAAATGAAGATAACGGACATAAAGATACGCCGCACCTTTGAAGACGGCCCCATGAAGGCGGTGGTGTCCGTCACCTTTGACGGACAGCTTGCCGTACACGATATTAAGATTATCAACGCCCACGATAAATATTTTCTCGTAATGCCCGGGCACAAAAAGCCGGACGGCACATACAGAGATACGACACACCCCGTAAATGCCGACTTCCGCACGGAGCTTGAGGAAGCGGTAATGAGCGAGTATTTTTCCCGAAAAGAGGACGAGGCGTCGCAGACTGCACAGGAATAATGGTTGGCAATGCCACTCACAACAAAAAGGGCGTTGCCCCAAGCTCCATTCAGGGGGTACTTTTGAGAAAATCCCCCCTGCCCCCCAAGAAACTTTCAAATAATATAAAAGTTTTTGGAGTTCAAAGGACCTTTTCTCAAAAAGGTCCTTTGCGGAGCGTGAGGCAGAGCCTCACAAATGGGCAAAGCCCCGAAAAAACGCTTTCAGCAGCCTTTCAGTATCTTCCAGGTTGCGGAGTAGACTTTTTCGCGGTCAATGGCTTTAAGATAAAGCATCTTGTGCCGCGTGGAATCAAAAGCGTAAACTCTCTGATCGGTAAAGACGGGAGTGGGAATTATGTCAATGTCGGCGCAGTCGGGACATTCCAGAATAGCGGGAGCGGCAATATCCCAAACGGTGCGTACCCAATCGGGACGGCTGCCGGCGCGTACCCATTCTCTCTCGGTAATTTCAGCCAGATAATCGCAAAGAGGATTGTGCCCTTTGAGATCCCTGGTCAGCTCAATATTGGTGGTCAGCACGGAAACGATGAACCATGCGGGGCAAAGCAGCAGGGGCACGCCGCTGTTCAGCAGTATCTGACCTGCGGTGTAGTCCTGCACCAAGTTGAATTCACCCAGATTGTCACCCTTAATATCGTTGCCGCCCAGCCATACAACGCACATATTGTCCTTTATAGAGGGATCCATCATCAGCGCGGAGGCAACATTGGTAATGGCGCCGATGGCAAGCACATACACCGTCTCGTCGCTGTTTTTCACCGTGTCGATGATGTTGCGGGCAGCGGGGCTGTCAACGGAGGCGCCGCTTACCTCAACAGTAGTGCGGCTGCCGTAGTAAACGGGAGTCTTGTAGTCGGGGTCCGTAAGACGCAGAATTCTGTGAATTTCATCGTAGCTTTTCAGCATGCCGTCCTCAAAGCCGGAGCTTCTGTCGTTGTAGAAGGGCGCGGCATTCACACTGCACAGATTGATCCTGTCAGACAGATAGCAGTATGCAAGTGCATACTGATCGTCGATTTCGTTGTAGGTGTCGGTGTCAAGAATTACTTTCTTGACTCTGTCGGAGCGGATGTCCGCAAGAATCGCTTCAAGCTTTTCTCTGTTGTCCATAGGTTAGTACCTCCGAAGCGGTGATGTTTCTGACTCATTATACATAAGCCGCACACTAAAGTCAATCACCGCCGCTATTTTTCCTTATATTTTTTCATCTGTTGACATTGTCTTTGCCGTAGGGTAAAATAGAACAACAAAGCAAAGCAAAGCGCGGCATACAAAGGGGAGAACGGTAATGAAAAAAGCAAATACAAAAACATTTCGCCCATCTCTGATCCTTTGTGCGCTGCTTGCCGCATTTCTGCTTTTCTCATGCGCAAAGTCGGACAGAGAGACCGTACCGGAAACCGTCCCTTCCTTTAATACGGATAATACGGATAATACGGAAGCGCAAACAGATACAACTCCGCCGGGCAGCGCCGAGACAACCGCCGAAACGGAAAAAGCGGCGGAAAGCACCGCGCCGGAGACAGAAACGGAAAGTACGGACGGTGAAAGCGGTGCCGTGCAGAGTACGGAAAGCACAGACACGGCGCAGACCTCACCACCGGATATGTCAGTAGTCAGCGGAGAGTCTGTTATTATGGGCGAAACCGAGCCTCCCGCCGCACCTCCAAAGGAACCGCAGGTGCCCGCAGGCAGCCTGTACCCAACGGTGCTGACCTACCATTTAATATACGACGAGCCCTTTACGGAATATACCAACCTGTTTGTAAGAACGGCGGATTTTGAGGATCAGCTCAGAGCCATGACCGACGCGGGATACACCTTTCTGTTTGCCGACAGCTTCGGAGGCTGCGCCGAAAAAAGCGTAATACTGACTTTTGACGACGGCTACGAGGATAACTATACAAATATGTTCCCCCTTTTGAAAAGATACAACGCCAGAGCAACCGTGTTTATGATAACGGATAAAATCGATATGCCGGGTTATCTCACAAGCGACCAGATACGGGAAATGGCAGACAGCGGGCTGGTTCGCTTCGGCAGTCATACGGTGTCCCACAGCGACCTGCGCTCCCTCGGCGCAGACAGACTTCGCCGCGAGCTTTCAGACTCAAAACAGATAATCGAAAACCTGACGGGACAGAAAGTAAACTGCGTGTGCTACCCGGCAGGCGGATACAGTGCCGCCGCCCTTGCGGAAGCGGCAAATTATTACAGCTTCGGCTTTACCACACGCTCGGGAAAATACAGCGGCGGGAGCGCCCTTGAAATCCCGCGCATCGCGGTGCGTCGGGGAGTAAACGGACAGAGCCTTTTGTGGCTTTTGGGAGGTTGACGGATATGAAAAAATTCACAGTGGGAAACGCCCGTTTCACCGTGATCGGTGCCTATACGGTACGTATGGAATATGCGCAGGACGCCCGTTTTTTGGACAGCAGTACGCTTTTTGCAGACAGGCAAAATCACGCAGAGAGTGCCGAGACACCCGCACGTATGTATTTCGACAATGACTGCGCCGTAATTGAGACTGAAAAATTTACCTTGTACTATAAGGGCGGCAGGTTTTCACCCGAAACCCTGTGGGTAGAAAGCGACCTTGCGGAGCGCGGCGTATGGCGCTTCGGCGATAATGACGGGGAAAATCTGGGGGGCACACTTCACACCCTTGACGGCGTGGACGGTTTCCGCCGGCTCCCCGACGGACTGCTGTCCCGTCGCGGCTGTTTTCTCATTGACGACTCCGGCGCTCCGGTGCTTGAAAACGGCTGGATAGAAAACCGCAGCCCTCTTCATATAACGGACGCCTACCTTTTCGTATACGGCAAAGACTTCAAAAGCGCACTTCGCTCCCTTGCCGATGTCAGCGGAAAATTTGAGCTTCCCCGCAAATACTTTTTCGGCTCCTGGTATTCGCGCTGGCACAGATACACCTCCGAGGAATTTCTGTCCATCGTTGACGAGTACGACAGTCACGGCTTCCCCCTTGATGTTCTGGTTATGGATATGGACTGGCACTACCACGATTGGGGACATACCGAGGGAGACCCCCGCGCCGAGTACGGCTACGGTCATGCAGGCGGCAATATGGGCTGGACGGGATATACCTGGAACAGGCGTGTAATCCCCGACCCCAAAGGACTCATTGACGAGCTGCACCGACGGGGCGTCGCTGTTACTCTCAACGATCACCCCTGCGACGGAGTGCGCGACCACGAGGAGTGCTATCCCGTATTCATCGACCGTCTGCACAAGGCAGGCTACCGCGAGCAGGTGCCGGATGTAACGGATAAAATCTCCGAGCGCGAGAGGGCGGCTGATGCGAAAAATATTGAAAACTACCGTTTCAACGCAGGCAGCAAAGATTATATGGACGCCTTTTTCGCCGCCACCGACACGACTATGGAAAACATAGGCGCAGACTTTCGCTGGCTTGACTGGCAGCAGGACTACATATACCCCTATGTAAACGGCATACCCGGACTTACACATCTGCGCTGGCTGAATCACCTGTACTACGAGCATTCAAAGTCGCAGGGCAAAAGGGGCATGATGTTCTCCCGCTGGGGAGGCTTCGGCGACCAGAAGCACCCCGCCTATTTCTCCGGCGACTCCGTTTCCAACTGGGAAACGCTGGAGTTCGAGGTGCAGATGACAGCTTCCGCGGGCAACGCAGGCTGTTTCTGGTGGAGTCACGATATAGGCGGCTTCCACGACCCCGTAGAGGGAGGTCAGTCCGAGCTGTACGCAAGATGGGTACAGTTCGGCGCAATGTCGCCCGCCCTTCGCGTTCATGTCTGCGGAGATATTGACAGACGGCCGTGGAAATGGGGCGAGCCTTTCTGCTCCGCAATGAGAGAAGCTTTCAGACTTCGCGCCTGCCTTATGCCCTACATATATTCCGCCGCGTGGCAGAGCAGTACGGAGAGTCTGCCGCTTCTGCGCCCTCTTTATCTTGAATCGCCGGACTGCGAGGAGGCGTACCGCCACCCGTCTGCATATTATTTCGGCGACTCTCTCCTGGTGTACCCCGTATGCAGCGCAGGCGAGGGAGACAGCTATACGGCAAAAACGGATATTTGGCTTCCCGAGGGCAAATGGTACGGCTGGTTTGACGGCAAATGCTATAACGGCGGCTTTTACACGGCGGAAAACGATCTGTTCACTTTCCCCCTGTTCGTAAAAGCACACTCTCCCATAGTTACCCGCCCCTACACCTCAAGAATGGCAAAAGACCCCCTGACCGAAGCAAATGTATTAATATACTGCGGCGACAGCGACTCAGACAATGAAGACGGCGATGTCAGCGTCGGCACCGCCCGCCTTTTTGAGGACGACGGTATAAGCGACGCATACAAAGACGGAGCCTGCCGCGTAACGGAAATCAGATACAAAAAAAGAAATGACGCCCGGATTATTTCCTTTATTCCCGAGGGCAACGGCTACGAGGGCGAGCCTCAAAGCCGCACAATTACCGTGGAACTTCGCGACTGTCCTGCCGTCGGCTCTGCTGCCTGCATTTGCGGCAAGAACGGCAATTCGGGCGCATCCTCCGATGCACATCTTTACCCGACCCTTGAATATGACGGTAAAAGCCGCGCCGCCCGTATCACCGTGCGTAATATTTCTCCCGCACAATCCTTTGAAATAAAAGTGAAGTAATCAGAAAGCAAATATAATGAAATACGAAAAAGTCATCCGTGCGCAGTTTGTCGACCGCCCGAACCGATTTATCGCCCATGCTCTCCTTGACGGCAGGACGGTCACCTGCCATGTAAAAAACACGGGACGGTGCAGGGAGCTGCTTGTGCCGGGAGCCGAAGTATGGCTGAGCGACGAAAGAAACAATCCAAACAGAAAAACCCCTTTTGACCTCATAGCGGTCAAAAAGGGCGAGCGGCTTATAAATATGGATTCGCAGGCACCCAATAAGGCGGCGGCGGAGCTTTTGTCCCGCCTTTATCCCGACGCCGTCATAACGGCGGAAAGAACGGTGGGAGAATCCCGCATAGACTTCTGTGTGGAAAGCACATCGGAAGACGGAAAAAGCGAAAAAAGATATGTAGAGGTCAAAGGCGTCACCCTTGAAAAGGACGGCGTTGTCATGTTTCCCGACGCTCCCACGGAGCGCGGCGTAAAGCATCTTGAAACGCTTGCCGACTGTGTGAAAACGGGATTATCCGCAAGTGTGCTGTTTATAATTCAAATGGAGGGCGTTTTGAAATTTCAGCCTAACCGCGAAACTCATCCCGCCTTTGCCGACAAGCTGATGGAAGTCAGCGAAAGGGGAGTTGACATATGGGCGTACGACTGCACGGTCACGCCGGACACCATGACTGCCCGTAACCCGGTCCCCACAGAGCTTTGCTAAATACTGAGAAGGTCTGCTATAACTTCTGCGGCGCAGCAGGGCGTAACACAGCCGCGGCTTATCAGTGTAAAAATACGGTTTGCTTCCGCAAGACACCGTGAAATATCATTAACCCGCCGCATTTCTCGGCAGCTTCCGCCGCAGTCAACCTTGGTGACGGTGACAGAATACACATATGGGCTAAGCCCGTCTGCGGCACATTCCTTTGTAAGACGGTACAATAAGATAATATCCGTGCCGGCGCGCTTTATGGCCATTCTGACGATCCTCGGTCGGTCTGCTAAGTCGTTGCCTTGCTTCATTGCGAGAGGTTCCTTTCCTTTTAACGATAATACATCTTAATATAGCAGTAGAATTTTCTATCCGTTTTTTTCTTGCCGGAAACATGTCTCCGTATATGAAAAAAGCTTGCGGTGCTTCCCGTATCCGGCTTCGGAGAACTTTTCCCAAATTACGGTTAAATTATAACAGCCATATAATTGCGAGGATTAAGATTTTCATATTAAAGCGTAAAACTGCCTGTGCAGCAAGCATTTTATTGTACTGTGCGGTGTTATGTTTTGCTTAATATTAAAAAGAAAAATCAATAAACTGCGTTCTTTATATATATTATGATGTTATAATAATTTTCGCTTTACTTTAATAAAAAATCAACCTTCGTCGTGGTTTCCTAAAATATTTATAAATCATTTTAATATCACCAGTATAAAAAGGAGCAATATTATGAAGCCGGGAGAACTGTTTCTAAATACATACAGAGACCTTGAGGAACTGCTGTGCGCCAAATACGGTATGCGCAGCGGCGCGGTGCAGGAGTTTGCGGCGCGTGAGGGCAAAAGATACAGCGAGGATCTGAATTTGTGCCGCGACATACGCAACCTTTTGTCCCATCATGCCGAGGTGGACGGCAGTGACGCGGTCATTCCCTCCGAGGCTGTACAGCGCCGTCTTGAGGAAATACTTGCCTTTGCCAAAGACCCGCCCCGGGCGCTCAGCGTGTCTACCCGACTTGAAAATCTGTTTCGCGCCGAGCCTGATGATAAGGTGTCATATCTGACAGACGCAATGGAGCGCCGCGGTTATTCCCATGTACCCGTGCTTGATAAGGAGCACAGACTTACCGGCGTCTTCAGCGTCAGCACCCTGTTTTCCTACGCAAAACGCCATCCGGATTTTTCTTTCAAGGAGCTGACGGTAGTGGACATGGCGGATTGTTTGCCGCCGGAAAGTCACGCAACCGAGAAATTCGGCTTTGTAGACAGAGACGCGGGTCTCGGCGAAATACGTGACAGTTTCAGAAGCAACGGCCCCGCCTCCCGCCGTGTGGCGGCGGTATTTGTCACATCGGACGGCACCGCGGGCGGCAAAGTTCTGGGTATGATAACGCCATGGGATATAATAAAAAAAGAAAAGTAAAAAATCAGCTCCTGTCGGAGCTGATTTTTTTGAATCTTATTTTATATCACGGAGCACATCGGTATCTATCATATCTCTGTTGTCATAATAATAACGGTAAAGATTTTCAATTGAAACCCTGATATCCGTAAGCTCCCACATGGGAAGCTCTTTTTTCAAAGCAGCATTTGAAGCGGTGTAATCAAAGTTTCTGCCCTCTGCCAGCACGGTGACGGGCAAATCCTTTCCGCTTATTTCCCTGACAGTCTGCGCCAAAAAGGTCAAAGGATACGATTTTCCGCTGCATGTGTTGTAATCACGGCAGGACAGTTTGCCCTCAAGCGCCGCGGTCACGGGCAGCGTAAGGTCTGCAACATCCATAAAATCGAACATACACTCCCTGCGTACCGTAAGCGGCATATCAAAAATCGCCTTGCAGCAAAGGGTGGAAAGGAATTTGCAGTCCCACAGCTCATATTTTCCGAAAATACCGAACAGACGCAAATTGGTGATATTGCGGGAGGAGCGCGCAAACAGGTTCATAACATATTTGGCAACTCCGTAGTCGGACACGGGTATTCTTTTCCCGAAATCCTCCTCCGTAACATCCGTAATGTCGGCACTCTTGTCAAATTCCGCTCCGGAGCCGAAATAAACAAGGGAATCCACCGAATGGGACAGCTTTTCCATAGCCGTATTCATAAGCATATCCTTCAGCAGCAGCCCCTCGGCTCCGTTAAAGCGCGCCACATGCACCGCGCCGTGAATAACGGCAGAAATCCCGTGTTTGTCGCAGTACGCGGCAAGCGATTCATAGTCGGCAGCGTCCAGTTCCCGGTGTGAGGGCGCGAAAATCTCATACTTTTCGCCCAGTGACTCGCGCAGATTGCGACCCACAAAACCGCTGCCTCCCGTAAGCAGAATTTTTTTCATATTCAGTCATCCCACTCCGGCATATTTTCTTTCTGCTCATCCTCGCTTATTTCGGGATACAGATACTCCATGGGGGAGGAGGAGAAGGAGCCGTCGGCATTGGCTTTCGTCACGGATTTGGGTATTTCGTCAAAGTAAATGGAGGCGTGCACCTCGCACAGAACCGGTCTGTCGTCTGCCATGATACGCTCCACCGTGTCGCGTACCTCTCCGTCATTTTTTATCTCGTAATAATCCATAGAGTAGGTTTCAGCCACATTCCGAAGCTCAGGGAAGCCCAGACCGGACTCGGGAGTACAGCCTGCAAACCTTGACTGGAAATTATTGCGCTGCATGGTCAGTATGGATGCGTAGCCGCCGTTCTGGAAAACAAACAGCTTAATGGGCAGTCCGTAGGTTTTTATAAGCGCCAGTTCCTGAATATTATGCTGCAGGCTGCCGTCACCCTCCAGTAAAACAGTACGGCGTCCCCCTGCAATGCAGCAGGCAATAGCGCTGGGAAGCACCCAGCCCATGGAGCCCAGACCCATGGAGGTTACGAATTTCTGTCCCTCCTTGAGTTGGTATGCCATATGGGATATACCGCAGGTACGTCCGGAGGAGGAGCCGACAAAAATGTCCTCCGCACGGCTGAAATCCGACATAGTCTGCGCCAGATAGTATCCGTCCACCTTGCCCTCGTTGTAAACAGGCTGTTTTTCCGCGCTTAACGGATACTTGTCTTTAATCTTTTTGCAATAATCGGTCCACTGAGATCTGTCCTTTTCCGCCATCAGCCCCTCATTGTCGAGAAACCGTCCTATAAAGATCCCCGCGTCGGAAAGAATGCGCTTTTTGAAAGGAATGGCCAGCTTGTCCATTTCACCCTCTTCAATATCAACGATATACTTGACTGCCCCGGGGGCAAAGCGCTCCTCACCGTAGTTGGTCATGGGCGGATTAAGACGGGAGCCCACCACCAAAAGAAAATCGCAGTTCTGAACGGCGTAGTTGGAAAAGCGCAGAGTAGGCGCTCCGGGGGAACCCATGTAAAGGGGATCGTCGTCCGAGAAAAGACCTTTCGCACGCCACGAAGTCATTGCGGGAATGGAATGTCTGTGGCAGAAATCCTTGACTTTACCTGCAAGTCCGCCTGCAACAGCGCCGTGACCCAGCATAATAACAGGACGCTTTGAGCGGTTCAGATCCTCATATATTTCGCGGATATCCTCCTCGCTTACGGCGGGGAGACTGTCAAGCCCCTCTGAAGCGGCGTCAAAGCCGCGCAGAGAGTCCTCCTCTACGGAGGCGCCCTGAATGTCAAGCGGAATATCCAGCCATACGGGACCGCGTCTGCCGTGAGTGGCAAGGTAAACGGCTTTTTCAAGCTGATAGCGGATATCCTCTTTTTCCATAACGATCTCGGCGTACTTTGTAATAGGGCGTACAACCGGGATAATTGCGATTTCCTGAGCGCCGTACTGCCTCAGTCCCATAAGCTGTCCCATTTGAGAGCGCTTGCACTGACCGGAAATATAAAGTACGGGAGTTGAATCAAGCCATGCACCGGCGCAGCCCGTAATGGCGTTTGTAGCCCCGGGACCGGTGGTAAGAAGTGCGGCTCCCAGATGATTGGTAAACTGAGCATAGCTTTCCGCGCATATGCCGCTTGCCTGCTCGTTCAGATTATAAATACACTGAAGCCCCTCCTGCTTTCCGACGGAATCCAAAAGGTGCATCATACCGCCGCCGCCTATAAGAAAAAGGTGACGTACTCCGTTTTCCACAAGAAAACGGGAAACATAGTCGGAAACCTTAATGAGTGCCATATAAGCCTCCTGTGCTCGCTTTAATTATTTGCTGAAATCGTAATCGGAGTTTTTCTCCGTATCAAAATTCAATCTTTTGCGTTCTACAACCGTAGGTTTTTTTGTGACCTTGTTGAGAATAACTCCCACATATTCGCCGATCATTCCCAGACAGATTATCTGTACGGAACCCAAAAAGAACAGACCCACGGCTACGGGAGCCATGCCAGCGTTAAAATTATCCCAGTTTACAAGCTTGAGTATAAGGTATACGATACCCACCGCAAAGCTGGCAAAGGCGCAGAAAAAACCGAAATATGTCATAAACCGGATAGGCTTGTGAGAGGTTGATATAAGGCTTGTAAGAGCCGCGTCGAAATATTTGAAAAAGTTATAGCTCGTTTTTCCCGCGCGCCTTTTCTGCTGATCAAAGGGTACAATACAAGGCTTGAAGCCAAGCTCCGTAACAAGAAAGCGTGTGGGCTGATCGGCGTCGTTTATCCAACGCAGCCAGTCCATGACCTCTCTGTCGTAAAGACCGAAGCCGGTACAGCGGTCAATAACATCGTCCGAGTCCGACATGGATTTTATTATTTTATAATACAGCCTGCGCACAAGCTCCATAACGGGGTTTGCCTTTGTTTTTCTGCGCTGGCACAGAACAAGCTTGTTGCCCTCCTCCCACTTTTTAATAAGTATGGGAATCATTTCGGGGGGATCCTGAAAATCGGAGGCAAGACATATCATACAGTCTCCGCTCGCCTGATTGCGCAAATTAAGCCCGCTGCGTTCCGCGCCGAAATTGCGCTGATTGAGAATAACCTTTACACGGCTGTCCTTTTTGCACAGATCCTCCAGAATTTCCGCGGAGTTATCGGTAGAGCAGTTGTCGGCAAACAAATGCTCATAGTCATACTGGGGAAACTGTGCCATAATATCGCGCACCGCCTCGTACATGGCGGGGATATTCAGCGCCTCGTTGTAGCAGGCGTTTACTATGGAAATTTTTTTCTTCATTGTAAAATAACTTCCTTTCGGATTTCCGCGTTTTCTTTGCGGTCAGTCCCGATTTTCGGCGGTGCTGACCCGTCCGGCGCAACCCGCACCTTTAACGGAGGCAGCGGCAAGAATAATCAGCTGAACAGCGGCGCCGATGATATAGCTGAGATTTGCACCCTGCATTCCGAGCTTTGCCGTAAGGGGAAAAGCAAGAGCGGCGCATACTATGACTCCTGCTGCCTCGCCCCAAAGCAGCACATTCTGCCGACGCAGGGGCACCAGCATGGCTGAGAAAAAGGATTTTATCATAAGCACCACCGCGCACACTGCCACAGGGACAATCAGCGCGGAGCTTTCAAGAATTTCGCTGCCGAAAACAAGAGAGAACGCCCACTTGCCCAAAAGCGCGGCGGCGCCGACGGCGGCAGCGCCCAAAGCAAGGCAGGCAAGCATCATTTTTGCAAAAAACGACAGTATTCCTTTCCTGTTTCCTTCAACATACCAACGGCTTACCTGAGGAATAAGAGAAACCCATACCGCTCCTGTAAAGGTGCTCATAACCACCGTTACAGTGGCAATTGAAGAATACTGACCTACCATTGCCTCGTCCATGTAATAACGTATGGCATACCGCGTCACATAGTTCATGGCGGGAATGGCCAGGGAAACCAGCATAAGCGGAGTGCAGACTTTTACAATGCCCATACAGCCGGAAAAACAGGGCTTTCCAACGCCTGAGGAGCGCAGTGCGGGGATATCGTAGAACAGGGCGGCAAGCGCGTAAGCCGCGCTCATTAACAGGATACCCCATAAAAGCTCATGCGTGAAATAAAGTGCGGCGCCGAAGGCGGCGGTAGGCAGAATACCTTTAAGAGTGTAGGAAATAAACAGTCTGTCGTAGCGCTCCGTATTCTGAAATACGGAGAAAGCGCCGTCCGTGTATGCTTCCAGAAGCTTAAATACCATACACAGGGCATAGCACAGCATACTGTATCGCGTTAAGGGTATTACGGCAATTCCGATTCCGAAGCATATAACGGAGGCGGCGGCACAAATGAGCCGCGCCGCAAAGTACTGCCCTACGGAATAACGGTGCTCCACATCGCTGACCTCGTAATTCCTTATGCCGAATCTTGCAATAAAGCTGAAGAAGTTGGAAAAAGGAATTGCAAGATTAAAGATGCCCGCAGCGGTAAAATCTATAAGGCGTACGCACAATACCGTTGTCAGCCACTGACAGAAAAAGTATATAATAGTTCCGGCGGCATTGTACGCCGAGTTTTTAACATTCCCGTTAAGCTTTTTCATTTTATTTAAGGCATTCCTTAAGTGTGTCTGCCATATAGTCTATAACGCTGTCGTTCATACCGGGGTAAACGCCTATCCAGAAGGTGTCCCTCATAATACGGTCCGTACAGCCGAGCTCGCCGACCTGACGGTAGCCTTTGCCGCTTTTCCTCATTTCGTCAAAGCAGGGGTGCTTGATAAGGTTGCCGGAGAACAGCATTCTCGTCTGAATTCCGTGTTCCTCCAAATATCTGACCGTGTCGGCGCGGCTGACTCCCTCGCGGCAGGTAATAAGAAATCCGAACCAGCTGGGACGGCTGCCCGGGCAGGGCTCGGGAAGTATGAGCCTGTCCTCGGTTCCGTCGAGAGAAGCGCGCAGGCGGTCAAAGTTGTGACGCCGCTTTTCCACAAAGCCCGGGAGCTTTTCAAGCTGCGCACAGCCGACGGCTGCCTGCATATCGGTAGCTTTCAGATTGTAACCCAGGTGGGAGTATACGTATTTGTGGTCGTAACCGACGGGCAGCTCTCCGAACTGACCGTCAAAGCGGTGCCCGCACAGATTGTCCCGACCGGAGGGGCACATACAGTCCCGTCCCCAGTCTCTCAGGCTGCGGACAATTCGGTGCAGCAGAGGATCGTCGGTATATACCGCGCCGCCCTCGCCCATAGTCATATGGTGGGGAGGATAGAAGCTGGAGGTACCGATGTCGCCAACCGTACCTGTCAGGCGCTCACGCCCGTCAAGGGTATATACGCTGCCGAGTGCGTCGCAGTTGTCCTCCACAAGCCATAGACCGTGCTTTTTGCAGAAGCTTACAACGGCACCCAAATCAAAGGGATTGCCCAGGGTATGGGCTATCATTACCGCCTTTGTGCGGGGGCTGAGCGCTTCTTCAAGCATAGATACATCAATATTGTACTGAGGTATGGTAACATCTACAAACACGGGGCAGGCGCCGTACTGTATCATAGGCGCTACCGTGGTGGGGAAGCCCGCCGCCACCGTTATGACTTCGTCTCCGGGCAAAATCCGTCTGTCTCCCAAAAGAGGAGAAGTAAGCGCCATAAAGGCAAGAAGATTTGCACTTGAGCCGGAGTTTACAAGCGAGCAGTGGGAGACTCCCAGAAACTTTGCAAATTCCTTTTCAAAACGGTCTGTGTATCTGCCGCTTGTAAGCCAGAAATCCAAAGAGGCGTCTACAAGATTTGTCATTTCATCGCTGTCGTAAACCCTTGAAGCGTAGGGGATCCTGTCGCCTGCCTCATAAGGCTTTTTCGTATGGTATCTGTCGGCGTATTCCCTGACCATGGAAAGTATTTCTTCTCTTGCCTGGCTTTCAGTCTTATTTTCAAACACTTTATTTATACCTCAAAAATCAAAATTCGTCAAAATTCAAAGAAGGATTTTATCTGACGGACGGTGCAGGCTTCTGCACCCTCCTCGCCTCTTGCTGCCTTGTACCACTCCGCCGCCATTGCAACCGCAGAGTCAACGGAGGTGCGCGGCGCCCAGCCGAAGGTGCGCTTTATAAGGGAGGTGTCCAGCTTCAGGAAGCCTGCTTCGTGAGGGCCTCCGGTATATACATTTTTCCAGGAGGCACCCTGCCCCCAGTGAGAAACAAAGCAGTCCGCAAGCGTTCCCGTGCTGACGCAGTCGCATTCGTCGGGACCCACATTATAGCTGCCCTCGAACTTTTTGTCCTCATACTGCGCCTGCACAATTTTAAGATAAGCCCCGAGAGGCTCCATAACATGCTGATATGGGCGTACGGAATAAGGATTTCTCACGATTATTTCGCGCCCCTCGCTTGCGGCGCGGACGCAGTCGGGAATAATGCGGTCGGGCGCGTAGTCTCCGCCGCCGATAACATTACCCGCTCTTGCCGTTGAAACCGCGCAGCCCATATCAAAGGAGCGGCGGTATGCGGCTGTAACAAGCTCCGAGCAGGATTTGCTGTTGGAATACGGGTCAAAGCCGTCAAGCCTTTCGTTTTCTCTGAAGCCCCAGACCCATTCTTTATTGTCATACACCTTGTCGGTGGTAACATTCAGAAAAGAGCGCACCGAGTCTGTTTTCCGGACTGCCTCCAGAACATTTACCGTACCCATTACATTTGTTTCGTATGTCTCCCGCGGGATTTCATAGCTCAGGCGCACAATAGGCTGTGCCGCCATATGTATGACTATATCGGGACAAACTCTCTGAAAAACGGAGAAAAGGGTATCAAAATCCCGCACATCCGCAATAATGCTTTCCTCGGCGTACCTGCCCGCATTTGCTTCCTTAAACATAGACGGATCTGTGGGCGGCTCCAGGGAATAGCCGAAGACACGGGCGCCCGCAAGCCCCAGTATGACGGTCAGCCATGAGCCCTTGAAGCCCGTGTGTCCTGTAATTAGTACTTTTTTATCCTTGAAAAATGAAAGCTCGCTCATAGTCTTTCTCCGCATATATTGCCGCCGACGCCGAAGCTGCCGACGGAGGCTTTTTGTGCAGGCGGTATTACTGCCGCCCGAAATATTTTTTTCGCTATATTGCCCTTACCAGCGTATCCAGGGTGCGCTGCCGTCCTTGATCATATTTTCCAGCTTTTCGCGGTCGCGCTGAGTGTCCATGCACTGCCAGAATCCGTCATGGCGGAACGCCATAAGCTCGCCGTCCCGTGACAGAGATTCAAGAGGCTCACGCTCAAATATAGTTGAGTCGCCCTCTATATAGTCGGCCACAGAGGGCTCCATGACCATAAAACCGCCGTTTATAAGCCCGCTGTCCTCACGGCGCTTTTCGGCAAAGCTGCGCACACAGCCGCCGCCGTCCACCTCCAGCACGCCGAAGCGCGCCTCGGGATATACCGCGGTAAGTGTGCATTTCTTCCCGTGTGAACGGTGAAACTCAAGCAGCTTGTTGATGTCCACATCGGCAACGCCGTCGCCGTAGGTCAGGAAAAAGGTTTCTCCCCCTACGTACGGTATAATGCGTTTAACACGTCCGCCCGTCATGGTGCGGTAGCCGGTATCTATAATAGTAACCTTCCACGGCTCGGAAACGTTGTTATGTACCGTCAGTTCTCCGCCGTTTGTAAAATCGTAGGTCACATCGCTGCTGTGCAGATAATAATCGTCAAAATATTCCTTAATAACATGCTGCTTGTAGCCGGCGCATATGACAAACTCGTTAAAGCCGAAGCTGGAATAGTATTTCATTATATGCCACAGAATAGGTCTTCCGCCTATTTCAATCATGGGTTTCGGCTTCAGATGGCTTTCCTCTGAAATCCGTGTTCCGAAGCCTCCCGCAAGAATAACTACCTTCATTTTTGTCTCCCCTTTTCGGAAATCATATTTGCAAGCGTTTCATACGCCGTAGTTCGACATGTGTTTTTGCTTTATTTCAGCGATTTTCAGCCGTTTCGGCTCATTTTTTCAGCGTAAAATTTTTATATAAAATGTCGATAAAAGAATATGCGGTAAATAAATATTCATTCTACTCCGTGCCCCGCCGCCGTGTCAGCTGCCGGAGCCGCGGAAAAAAGCGATATCTTCGGTATTGCTGCGCGCAGCATCGGCAACGCTGTCAGCCCTGTATCCCACGGGGAGAACGAAAGGTCTGCCGTTATCGTCGTAATACATGGGAGCATTTGCAGCTATGATGACGGCCGCTTCTTCGTCTTCGCCTTCGTTTCGGAGCTCCGTAGCATATGCTTTAATCCGTGCAGAAACCGAAGAATATACACAGGAGGCACAGGCGCAGGCAAGAATAAAGGAGGCGGCGCATACGGCACAGGCTATTCTGGCATGGGTAAAGCGGCGGTTTTTTTTGACGGGGCGCAGGCGAATTTCCAGGCGCTCCCACAGCACGGCGCCTGCCGCAAAGGGCAGAACATATGCAAAAGCGTTTTGTAAAGCTCTGTCGCCGTCGTTTGAAATAAAGTCCGCAAGAGACATAAACAAGGGAAGCGCGGCGACGCAGACAAGTGCGTAAACAGCTTTTTTACGGCTACTTTTCTTTTTCAGCATAGGGACTGTCACAAAGGCAAAAACCGCTGCGCTGAGAGCAGCCCATACTAATATTACCGCCTTAAGCAGATAGGAGCCGCGCAGATACAGATGACCGAAACAGAACCGCAGAAAGTGAGTATATGAGGCTACCACGGAGTGAAACCAGTCAAAGGCGTTCATCTCCGAAAGCTTTGAAAGCAGAAGTATCCCGGAATAATCGCCGAATCTGTATTTCAGAACTGTCGCACACATCACAGCCGCCGCGGCAATACCGAAAACAGCGGCGTCGTGCCCTATGCGCCGCTTGTGATCTCCGTCGCGGCTGACAGAATCCAGCGCCGCACAGACAAGATACAGCGACAGTATGACAGAAACATTAGGAGCGTAAAACGCCATACATAAAAACATAAGTACGGCGGCAGCGACGTTTCCGATTTTTTTACGGCTGCCCAGCATCCACACGCCGGCGGATGCGCACAGCAGTGACAGAGAATAAGTGAGCCCCGTTGACAGTACGCCTGCGCTCATGGCGGGAAAGAACAGAAGCAAAGAGCAAACCGCCGCGGCACACAAGCGGCTCCTGACTTTCAGGACGCGGCATGTAAACAGGCAGGTAAATACAGCCGCCGCACAGCAAAGCTGCATTACCAATGCGCCCGCTGCCCCACGAAGCGAGGGAACAGACGGCACAAGAGAAACCACCTGCCCGGCGCCGTTCCAAACGCCGGTATATTCAAAAGCTGCGGCGCCTCTGAAAACGGGAAGCATATACCCGTGCACAAAGAACAGCGCTTCGCTGATGATAAGTGCAAATAAAATTATAAATCCTGTAAGGTGAGTTTTGGAAAGTACTCGGGAGCAGTCCGCGCGGTTTGCGCCGGCAGCGCGGACGGAACGCATTTTTTCACTACCCATTAGCTGCACTCCTCTCCGGCTTTCCCATCAGTTGAAAACCTTTTTACGACCGCCGCGGCTGCACTGTGCACCTGCTTGGCTGCTACTGATATTCCCACTCCGGCAAATACCGCAATAATCGTCATGGCATAGTACCTGTATCGCGGCTGTACCTCGATAAGTACATGTACGCCTATCCATCCGAGCAAAGTCCACATAAGAAGATCAAAGCCGGCAAAGCGCTTTCTTACAAAGCACACCGCACCTATCGCGGCAAAAACATACATGAAAAATGTATAGACCGCATCTGCAAAGGACATAGCCTTTATGTAATTAAGATAGTTGGGATAAAACTGCTGCGAGGAGACTCCAAGCGTTCCGGCTCCCGTATCGTCTGCTACTTTGTTTTCCATATCCAGCTTATAAAACATAAAAGAACTGTCGCATCCGCCCCACATAAACTGCGTTTTTAAAATGAGAGTACGGATCAGCTCTTCGGGCTCTTCGAAATATGATGCGATCATTTCTTTGTATTCCCGCTCGGCTTCCTCGCGGCTTAGACTGTTGCCGATACCGTATACTTCTTCGTTATACCGTCCTCTGCTTTCGGGGTTAAGTCCCACGGCAATTTTGGAAATATACAATGGCTCGGAGTCATTACTGTCCTCCCCGTCGCTTTCCGACTGATTTGCCTTGTCCAGAAAACCGGTGCCATCCATGACTGTATATGAAATCTTATCGAAAACGGCAAAGGAAGCAAAAAAGCATACCGCAAGACAAACGGCTCCCAGCAGTTGCTTTTTGCTTCTTAAACAGCTCAGAATTAATACGACAAAATATGCAGCAGCTGCTATTCTCGTGGATGTTGAGGAGGGATGGCAGTAATGGCTGAGCAGCATAGCAGCGCCGCCGGATGCGCCAAGCAGAATTATACCGTAAAAATGCTTGGCGTCCCTCGCTATGATAAGAAAATACAGAGCCAGAAGCGCGAAAAATATGGCACAGTGCTGATTATTCGTGATCTGCGCCATAAATATATTGGAGGGATAAAAAGCAAACAGAAGTCCCGCCGCCATACCCGCCGGACGGGAAAAACGGGAGCCTATGAAAAAGATCAGAACTGCGGAGGCGGAGGTTATTACTGAAAAAGCCAACTGCGCAGAGTAAAGTCCTTCCCCGGCTATACGTCCTATAATACCGTGAATAAGCCCGAGTCCGTAATAGCCGTAATAGCCGTAATGCTCCATGGCAGCTTTTGCCAGAGCATGTCCCTCTTCTCCGTAAAACAGCTTCATCATATTGTAATAATATCCGAAATCGCTGACCGGAGTCGAGGTACCGATACAGGCAACTATCACTCTCGGAACGAGGGCTGCAATAAAGACTGCGCCGGCAAGCTGCCACACTTTCATTTTTCTGAGACATGCACGTATGTTGTCGGAACAGTACAAAGCAAGAAGTATAAGAAATATCAGCGAATATACAGCGCATATCATACGCACCGGCTTAATATTCAGCAGGTATGATGAATAGGGACCCTCGATAAAACTTTTGAGCGACAGCAAGATAAACGCGCCGAAAAAAAGAAGAGTGAAAGAAAGAAGCACTGTTCTTATAATATTTTCCGCGCTGTTTCTTCCGATCTGTCGTTTTTTCATATAATATCCTCCGTAAAATGACGCGGTATGGTCGCAGTCGGAATATATGTAAAACAGGTCATGCAAAATCTGAGCCGATAAACAGTCTGATTGCTTAAATTGTACCACATCGACATATAATTGTCAATGTAAAAGCGCCTGCGGCGCAAAGTTTTGATAATTATGTCGGATTGCATACGGGAGAGCATGAAAGCAAAAAAACGCAGCCGCAGCGTTTGAGACTGTTGCCGCCCGGAGGTATGTTCGGAAAAGTTTGGTTGCAAGCAGCTTGCCGCGCTTAATTTTCAGCGGAATGCCGAAAATGTTGAATGTTGCTTGTAGGGATTTCAGACTTGATTATTTGCTAATAGAAATATAGAAATAAAGAGAGGATTATTTCGAAGGAATGACGCGCCGTCAGCATAAATTGCAAAATTTTCTCCCTGTTTTGCACCGCCGCACCGCTCCGCACGCACCATGAAATACCGTCGACAAAATTCGATACTGATTTTGAGCATTTTTGAGCGATTTTTGAGCATTTTTTGCCCGTTTTTACTCTGAAAAATTTGGCGGTAAATGTCGAAAAGTTTTTTTGGAATTTCAGATTTGATAATTAGCTGATAGAAGTGAAGAAGGGATTTTTCGAAGGGACTGCTGTCCCGTCAGCAGCCCCTCCGAGCCTTCCCGCAC
>JBJDYY010000023.1:0-6456 GCA_051867715.1 Candidatus Avispirillum sp. | reverse complement strand
TTATACAGGAAACGGAGCTTAACCGTATATCCGTATCCGACATATGCAAAAGAACCGGGCTTAACCGCTCCACCTTTTATGCAAATTATGCCGACATTTACGATCTTGCGGATTCCGTGCGGCGCTCACTTGAAGAAAATATGAGCGAATTATACCGCCGTGAGATAGAAGAAAAGGTGAACAGCAACGATTATCTTAAGTTGTTCCGACACATCGCCCAAAATCAGATGCTGTATAAAACATATTTCAAACTGGGTTATGACAATAACTACAAGATACTGATGTATGACACAAAGCTTGCCGAGAAGCATTTCGAAAACCGGTTTATCGACTATCACTGCGAGTTTTTCAAAAGCGGTCTTACCGCCATAATTAAAAAATGGCTTGCCGGCGGCTGTCGGGAGACTCCCGAGGAAATGGAAAGTATAATCCGTGAAGAGTACAAAGGCAGAGAAATGACTGAATAACTGCATGAAAAAACTGCTGCGTGCAAAATTCTCACGCAGCAGTTTTTTACTTTTTAAGCCTGCATCTCTGCGGCTTCTTTCTTAGCAAGGAATTCCTCGTAGGTGCCGCTGAAATCGGTTATTCCGTCGGGGCGAAGCTCGATTATTCGGTTAGCCACCGTGTTTACGATTTCGTAGTCATGACTTGACAGGAGCAGGTTGCCCTTAAAGTCCCGCAAGCCGTTGTTAACGGCGGTTATGGACTCAAGGTCAAGATGGTCGGTAGGCTGATCGACTATGAGAAAGTTTGAGCCGAACAGCATCATGCGGGCAAACATACATCTGACTCTTTCCCCGCCTGACAGAACGCAGACCTGCTTATAGGGCGCGTCGCCGGAAAACAGCATTCTTCCCAGCATTCCGCGCAGATATGTCTCCGTCTGATCTTTTGAATAGGGGCGCATCCAGTCAAGCATATTCTCCGTATGTCCCTCAAAATATGCGGTGTTGTCATGGGGAAAATATGATTTCGTTATGCTGATACCCCACTTGAAACTGCCGCTGTCAGGCTCGGTTTCTTCCATAAGAACACGGAAAAGCGCGGTAATCGCGAGCTCGTTTCCCACAAAGGCGATCTTATCGTCCTTGCCTACAGTAAAAGTAACATTTGAGAATAGCTGCACGCCGTTTTCACTTTTGGCAAGGTCATTTACGAAAAGAATATCCTTGCCCGCCACTCTGTCCATTTCAAATCCGATATAAGGATAGCGGCGGCTTGAAGCGGGCAGCTCCTGAACTGTCAGCTTGTCAAGCAGCTTGCGGCGGGAGGTAGCCTGACGGGATTTGGATTTATTTGCCGAGAAACGGGATATAAACTCCTGAAGCTCCCGTATTTTTTCTTCGTTCTTTTTATTCTGCGCCTTGGTCAGCCGCTGAATAAGCTGACTGGATTCGTACCAGAAGTCATAGTTGCCCACATACATCTTTATGCCGTTGTAGTCAATATCCACAATATTAGTGCAGACATTATTGAGAAAATGACGGTCGTGGGAAATAACCAGCACGGTGCCGAAATAGTCTGACAGAAAGTCCTCAAGCCAGCGCACTGCCGCAAGGTCAAGACCGTTGGTGGGCTCATCCAAAAGAATTATATCGGGGTTTCCGAACAAAGCCTGGGCAAGCAGCACCTTGACCTTGTCGCTGTCACGGAGAGCGGACATAGGACTTTCCAGAACGCTTTCGGAAAGTCCAAGCCCTTGTATCATTTTTGAAGCGTCGCTTTCGGCCTCCCATCCGCCCAGCTCCGCGAATTCGCCCTCAAGCTCAGCGGCGCGGATACCGTCCTCGTCGGAAAAGTCCTCTTTTGCATAGATCGCGTCCTTTTCCTTCATAATGTCGTACAGACGGCGGTTGCCCATTATGACCGTGTCAAGCACGGTGTATGCGTCAAAAGCGAAATGATCCTGACGAAGTACGGACATACGCACCTTTTCGGCAATTTCTATACTGCCCGTAGTGGGCTCAAGCTCTCCGCAGATTAGCTTGAAAAAGGTGGTTTTCCCGGCGCCGTTTGCGCCGATGACGCCGTAGCAGTTGCCGGGAGTGAATTTCAGGTCAACATTCTTGAAAAGAAGCTGACCGCCGAAGTTAAACGATAGATTGTTTACTGTGATCATCAATCAGTATTCCTTTGCTTGGCTGTAAATTGCAGTCCGTATATAATACCACCGCAGTTCCGCGGTGTCAAGAGCTTATCTGCCGAAGCCGCCGTCAACGCCTATACACTGAGCGGTAATATATCTTGCATCGTCTGTGGATAGAAAATGCACAAGGCGAGCCACTTCCCATGCCTGTCCGAAGCGTCTGACCGGTATCTCCTCCGCAAGAGCGCGCTTTTCACTGTCGCTGAAGCAGGCGTTCATATCCGTATCAATAACACCGGGCTCAACACAGTTTACCGTTACTCCTGAGGGCGCAAGCTCCTTTGCAAGCGCCACGGTAAGTCCGCGCACTCCTGCCTTTGAGGCGCTGTACGCGCACTCGCAGGAAGCACCTACCGCTCCCCATATACTGCCGATATTTATAATTGAGCCGCTGTGGGAAGCCGCCATAACCTTTGATGCCTCGCGGCAAAGAGTGAAAACAGAAGTGAGATTTGTATCTATAATGCGTCGCCAATCGCTGTCCGATGTGTCGCATATCTGTGCTATGTGGGAAACTCCTGCACAGCAAACAAGCGTGTCAAGTCCGCCCAGCATTTTTACCGCCGTCTCAAAAGCGGAGACAGCCTGCGCCGGGTCCGAAACATCGCACCTAAGACATTCGGCACCGCTCATTTCGCAAAGTGAGCGGGCAGCATCGTCGCTGCTTCTGTAAAGAAAAACCACCCTGTCTCCCTCAGAACGGAATTTTTCCACGCAGGCGGCGCCGATTCCACGGCTGCCGCCCGATATCAGAACTTTTTTCATAGCCGCTCCTTTACTTTGACATATCAAAAACCTTAAAAATCTTACAGAATTCCCGCAGGCTGTTCTGCCTTTTCGCCGGTTTTGCTCCCTGATTTTTCAACATAAGAGGATTCTGTTTCATTCTGCGTTCGCGGTTTTTCTCCGTTAACCTCAGCCTTTTCACGGGCGCAGGAAAGCATGAGCTTTATTCTGTTTTCCTGATTTATCTGCGTTGCTCCCGCGTCATAGTCAACGGCTACGATATTACATTCGGGATTTTTTTCTTTTATGGGCTTCATCATGCCCTTACCAACAATATGATTGGGGAGACAGCCGAAGGGCTGAACGCATACAATATTATCAATTCCCGAATCAATAAGCTCCAGCATCTCCGCGGGCAGAAGCCAGCCCTCACCCATTTTCATTCCCTTGCCGATATAGCCGTTAATAAGGCTTTTCGTATGCTCAAAGGGAGTGGGAGCCGCAAAAGAGCTGTTTTCCTTTATGGCTTTTATCATATCTCTCTGCTTGTTTTCCACAATCCGGAGGATTACGCGGCATATGTTCTTATACATAGGCTTTACGCCGTAAAGATCGTTGTCGTTTATGCCGTTCTGTATGCAGTACAGACAAAAATCGAGAAGCCCCGCCATAGTGACCTCTGCGCCCTCTGAAACGAGAAAATCCTCAAGGTGATTGTTGCCAAGCGGAGAGAATTTTACGAAGATCTCGCCCACAATGCCAACCTTTATTTTCTTTTCACCTGTTTTTGGCAAAGCGTCGAAGTCCCGCACAATGGCGGCATAGTTCTTCTTGACCTTGCTGTAATGCAGACTGTGCTCCGCCATCTCGTCGGTCAGTTTGTCCGTCCATTTATCGCACAAAGCAAGAGTCGCGCCCTTCTCTTTTTCGTAAGGCAGGCACTGATTGCGCATAAGCATAAGCAGATCTCCGTACAAAACGGCGTACACCATGCGGTGAAGAATAGGAAGCGTAAGCTTAAAGCCCGGGTTTTCCTCAAGTCCCGCAAAATTAAGGCTGATTACGGGAACATAGGAGTAGCCCGCCTTTTCAAGAGCTTTTCTGAGCAGGGGAATATAATTTGATGCACGGCATCCGCCGCCTGTCTGCGTGAACAGAAGAGCCACCTTGTGAGTGTCGTATTTCCCGCTTTCAAGAGCGTCGATAAACTGCCCCACCACAAGAAGCGCGGGATAGCAGGCGTCGTTATGTACATATTTAAGACCGCTGTCCACCACATTTCTGCCGTAGTTTACCAGCGGCTCCGCATGATAACCGTAGCGCTCCAGTATTTTTGCTATAAGCTTGAAATGAACGGGAAGCATAGTCGGGATAAGGATAGTATAATCCTTTCTCATTTCTTCCGTAAAAACTACCTTTTCCGTCACTTTACCGCCTCCTTTGGCCCTTTGTCGGACTCACTTTTCTTTTGTCTTTCTTCAATAGCGCCCATAAGACTGCGCAGCCTGATTTTCACCGCGCCCAGATTTGTAATTTCGTCTATTTTCAGCTGTGTATACAGATTACCGCGGCTCTCAAGTATTGACCTTACCTCGTCAGTCGTTATGGCGTCAACGCCGCAACCGAAGGAAACAAGCTGCACAAGCTGACAGTCATCGTGCTCAGTACAGTACTGAGCCGCACGGTACAGGCGGGAGTGATATGTCCACTGATTAAGCACCGTCACCTCGGGACAGGGAGAAAGATCGGCAATACTGTCCTCGCTGACCACAGCAAAGCCGAGGCTGTTGGCAAGGCGGTCTATGCCGTGACCTACCTCGCTGTCAACATGGTACGGTCTGCCCGCCAGTATCATTACGGGTACTCCACGCTCCCGCGCCTTTGTCAGCGCACGGCTTCCCTCGCGGCGTATGTCTGCCATCCAGTCGCGGTATGCTTCAAGACCTGCCAAAACCGCCTGCTTAACCTCCGTCTTTTTTATGCCGTCAAAATACTTCGACAGGTATTCGTACAACTCGATAGTAAGCTGTTTTTCGTCGTTGATATTAAGATAGGGATACAGAAACTTAATGTCAGAAAGCTCCTGCGTATTTCCGTAAAGCAGCTCGGAATAATATGCGACCACGGGGCAGTTATAGTGATTTACCCCGCACTTTTCGTCCATATTGTATGTAAGACAGGGATAAAAGATTGCGTCTGCGCCCTGCTCGATAAGAGTCTGCACATGACCGTGCATAAGCTTTGCCGGATAGCAGGCGGTGTCGGAGGGAATCGAAAAATGACCTTTAGCGTATATTTCCTTGCTTGACTGTCCCGTAAGCAGAACTCTGAAGCCGAGACGGCGGAATATCGTATGCCACAGAGGAGCAAGCTCGTACATACCGAGCGCAAGAGGAAGTCCCACGGTAGCGCGGCAGTTTTCCCCGTCCCCCGTATCAAGGGCAAGTTTTGCAAGCTTCTCTCTTTTATAGGCGTGCAGATTTGGAAGCTCGTCAGCGGGGTCGTGCTTTATGCCGGCTCCCTTATCACACTGATTGCCGGACACAAATTTTGCTCCGGAAGAAAATGTATTGACTGTCAGAGGACAGCGGTTTTCGCATCCGCCGCAGCGCACGCTGACCGCCTTATGAGTAAAGCCTTTCAGTGCTTCGGGAGAAATGAGTGAGGATTTTTCAAGTCCCAGCTCCTTAACATACAGCGCCGCGCCGTATGCACCCATAAGCCCCGCGATAACGGGGCGCGTAACATTTCTGCCAAGCTCTCTTTCAAAGCTGCGCAGTACCGCATCATTGTAAAATGTACCGCCCTGCACCACTACGTTATTGCCCAGCTCATCCGCGCTTCCGGCTCTGATTACTTTATATACGGCGTTTTTCACAACGCTTATGGAAAGTCCTGCGGAAATATCGTCTACTCCCGCGCCGTCCTTCTGCGCCTGCTTGACGGAGGAATTCATAAACACGGTACAGCGGCTGCCCAGATCGACAGGCGCTTTTCCGTAAAGTCCCAAAGCGGCAAACTGCTCCACGGTATAGCCCATGGAACGGGCAAAAGTCTCCAGAAAAGAGCCGCAGCCGGAGGAACAGGCCTCGTTGAGCATTATGGAGTCGATAGAGCCGTTTTTGACCTTGAAGCACTTAATATCCTGACCGCCGATGTCCAGAATGAAATCAACATTCGGGTCAAAATGGCGTGCGGCGGTATAATGAGCAATAGTCTCAACAATACCCCTGTCAACACCGAAGGCGTGGCAAATAAGCTCCTCACCGTAACCGGTGACAGCACTTCCCTTTAGCTTTATACGCTCCCCGCAGAGAGAATAAATTTCCTCAAGCTGACCGCGTACTATTTCCACCGGATTTCCGCGGTTGGAGTCGTAGTATGTATACAAAAGCTTTGCATCCTCGCTTATAAGTGCAAGCTTTGTTGTAGTGCTTCCGCAGTCTATGCCAAGCCAAGCGCGCCCGCTGTAACTGTTTATATCCTCACGGGGCACATCTGCCTTTGCATGACGGGCGCAGAACTCGCCGTATTCGGTCTCGGATGAAAACAGAGGCGCAAGGTGAGTCTGCTCGGTTTTC
>JBJDYY010000022.1:0-28331 GCA_051867715.1 Candidatus Avispirillum sp. | reverse complement strand
ATCTTGTTAATATAGGGCTGAAAAATCAAAACAGGGATAAAACACGTAATGTACCAATATCTTCCGACAAGGGCAGGAAATATGCCTTTAATAATATCCATTATCCCCGTAATTTTGGACGGGGCAAAAATGAGAAAACACAAGGTGATTATTACTGAGTAAAACAAGACAATGACAATCAGCTCTATGGCTCTGATGATTGTTTCTTTTTTCTTGTTTATTCCGAAGTAACCGGACATCATCGCAAAAATGTCTACCGAGCAGCAAGCGCAGATAAACACCCACTCTGCGGCCCAATAACTGACAGTGTACTGATTATTATCTGCAGTTCGTACCCCACCCCTGACAATGACATGAAGAAGTACGATTCCGATCATTGATAATATTCTGCAAATATCCAATCCGACATTTCGTTGTTTCATAAAGAACAATTAACCTCCTTGTCCTTAGAATAAAATCCA
Organism: Candidatus Avispirillum sp.; assembly: GCA_051867715.1. Lineage (GTDB taxonomy): Bacteria > Bacillota > Clostridia > Oscillospirales > CAG-272 > Avispirillum. The sequence goes on along the minus strand of JBJDYY010000022.1, from coordinate 27,870 downwards.
AAGTGCGTTAACCATCCGTAATTGCTGACCTATTTCCTACTTAAAAGAACAACCGTCTCAACATGCTTTGTCCGCGGGAAAAGGTCGAAGACGGACACTTCTTTAATGCGGTACTTATTTTCGCACAGTTTTTTCAGATCCCGTGCCAGCGTGGAGGGGTCGCAGGAAACATACACCAGTCGCTCCGGCGCGATACGGAGCAGCTCTTTTACCATTTTGTCAGAGCAGCCTGCTCTCGGCGGGTCGATAGTTATAAAATCAAGACTTCCGTAAATGCTTTTCGCAAAATCGGCGCTGTCGCCGCAGAAAAATCCGATATTTGAAAGACCGTTTGCGACGGCGTTTTTCTTTGCGTCACGGACTGCGGCTTCGTTTATCTCCACCCCCGTGATATTGGCGTTCGGATACAGTGAGGCGACAGACAGTCCGATTATTCCCGTGCCGCAGTACAGATCGGCGCCGTAGCCGCCGCCGTCGGGGCAGGCGTACTTTGCCGCCTTTTCGCAAAGCTTTTGCGCCATGGCGTGGTTTACCTGAAAAAACGAATCGGGCGACACCGACAGTTTCATTGAAAGAAAGCTTGTGCTTATATCTTTTTTGCCCCGTATAAGCTGCGATGCTCCGCCGTCCTCGGGGTGGTTGCCGCTCTTTATGAGAACGCCAGAGACTCCGGGGAACTTTTCCGTCAGTTCTTCGGCGTATTTTTCAAACTTTTCTTTATTTTTGTTTTCATTATCCGTGCCTATAACGCATATAATTTCGCTGCCGTCGCCGTTTTGACGCAGGTACAGATAATTAAGAGGTTCGTCGGCAAAATATTTTGCCGTAAAGCCGGCGATGTCCGTAAAAAGTGAAGGACAAAGCAGGCAGTTTGAGACGGGAATAAGCTCGTTGCTGCGCTCTGCCGAAAAGCCGAAAGCGTCTCCCTCAAATCTGAAAACCGCTTTGTTGCGGTAGCGCTCCGCCGTATCGGTTACAATCCCGGATATACTTACATCCCCGAAGCCTGCCCGTCTCAGCGCCGCTTTTACGGCGGCGGTTTTCACCTCGGTCTCATGGGCGTAAGTGATATGTCGAAGCGTACAGCCGCCGCATTTGCCGAATACGGGGCAGTCAGGCTCCTGTCTGTGGGGAGAGGGCTGGTCTACGGTTACAAGCTCTGCGGTTTTATAATTTTTCTTCTCTTCGCAAATGCGCACAGTGACCGTTTCTCCGTCGGCGGCGCCGAGACAGAAGACCACGCAGCCGTCTGCCTTTGCAATGCCGTTTCCCAGGGTGTTCATATCTTTTGTTTTAAGCTTTAGGATTTCATCTTTCATAAGGTTCCCCGATCGGTATTTATTCTGAATAATATTATACATTTTACCGCACAGTATGTCAAATACTATTGCAATCCACATATTACTTTGCTAAAATATAAGTAAAAATATCACCGACAGCGGAGGAGGCTGCTATGAAGCGTGTTGAAACAATATACTGGCCGGGTGGAAAAGAGAGGGCGCTGACACTTAGCTACGATGACGGCAGATACGAGGACTACCGCCTTGTGGAAATGCTGAACAAGTACGGCATAAAGTCCACATTTCACCTTTGTATTCCGGAGCTTTTGGCAAAGCTTGTGGGCAGTGCCGCTCTTGTAGATTCAAAGGATTATGAAAGCCTGTACCGCGGTCACGAAATATCCTGTCACATGGCTCACCACCCCTTTCCCGCATGGATGCCGGACGAGGCAATTCGGGCGGAGGTTACGGACAACAGGCTGTATCTTGAAGCGTTGTGCGGCTATCCCGTGCGCGGTATGTCTTACCCTTACGGAAACTTTTCGGAGAGGGTAATCAGGGTGTGCCGCAGCGCAGGTATGGAATATTCAAGGACGGTCAGGGAGACGGGAGAGTTTGCCGTGCCCGAAAACTTTATGATTTGGGATCCCACCTGCCATCATTCAAGAGCGGATTCGGAGCTGATAGAGCGGTTTATGCGTCCGCTTAATTACGACAGAATGAGACTCATGTATGTGTGGGGTCACAGCTATGAGTTTTCCGACGAGGAGCGCTGGAGCCGTATGGAGGAATTCTGCAAAAATATAGGCGGGCGCGACGACATATGGTATGCCACCAACATTGAAACAGTTGATTATATGAACGCCGTGCGCTCTCTGCGCTTTGCGGAGCAGTGCACCTCGGTATACAATCCCACCTGCACGGATGTATGGATATCCGTGGATTTCGAAAAGGTGATGATACCTGCGGGAAAGACTGTGAAGCTATGAGTACAAGCCCCATTGAATTTGATAATTTAACGCTTTCCTGCGGCCGCCTTACATACAGGCTTATTGCCGAGGCCGACAAGGAAAGCCTCCGAGAGATACTGTCAGACCCGGAGGCGACCCGCCCCGCGGGCTTTATGCCTGCGAAAAACGACGCTGATTTTGAAAAATTCTGGCACGGGCTTACCGATCATAAAACAGGGATTGCCATACTGTACGGCGGAGAGTGTATAGGGTATTTTAATGTGCATCCGTACAAAACCGACAGCGGAGAATACGCAGGAAAGAACAATGTGTCCGTAGGCTTTATTATCGGTCGCAGATATCAGAAGCAAGGCTTCGGCACCGAGACTGTGGGAGTGCTTTCGGCGTATCTTAAAAGGCGTTTTGACTATGTGTTCGGAGAATGCTTTGAGGAAAACGCCGCTTCCGAAAAAACGCTGAGAAAATGCGGATACAGATATGTGGAGACTTATCGGATGTTTTTCGAAAATCTCTGCGAGGAAAAGAAGGTACTTTCCTTTGTATACTGATATAACTGATATACTGAAATAAAAAAGAGGTCCGTGGGACCTCTTTTTTATTCTCCGTAAACGCACAGAATTGTGGCTCCGTCGGTATTTAAGTAAACGGTTTCGTCGCCGCCGAGCATATCGGATTTACCGAAACATACTTTCCAGATCTGTTCGGCTTCATCATACTGCGCCGATACAGTATCATAGGGTACTGTTACTTCGTTTTGCGCGTATAATACGGCTGTTTCGTAATCGCTTATTTCAACAGTGCCGGTATTTTTGAATCCTTCTGTTTTAACACCCGCCTGACTGCCGGTAAACTCTTTCGTTTCTTCGGAGTATGAAAACGGGGAGGGATCATTCGGTATACATACAGGCACTCCGCCGACGGATTTTACAACACCGATTGCATCTTGTACTGTGTATTCAAGCAGGGCAAAGTTGTTGTCGCCTTCAATGTCGGCACGGTAAACGGTATATGTATCGGGCACATCCGTGTTTTTGCCGTTTTCGGAAGAAAGCCCGACGCATAGATCACAGCCTGACAAATCGGAGACGCCGTTTTCGTCATTCCCGCTGTATGAATACAAAACGGTGGACTTAAAGGATTCGGTATTAAAAACAGATATTACGGCACGGTGTATACCGGAGCCGAAGGAAGACGCGACGAGCAGATCCGAGCTGCCGTCTCCGTCAATATCGCACGGAATGGCATTGATAAATCCGAAGCCGCCGAATGAGTCGCAGAGATTGCCGACCTTATCTCCGAGCATCGCATATGAAGCGCAGCAGTCTGCGCATTTGAAAATGCGGATCTCGGTTTGGTTTTTGACTTCTTCCGGCGTGACATTATAAAAATTACATTGCGTAAGTATATCCGCAAGACCCTCATTTTCATCACTTGCCTTGACTGCACGCATGAACTCTTTAACGCCTTCCTTTGAATCTGATGCGTCAGCATTTCCGGAGCATGCGCAAAGGCTCAGTATCAGCAAGGTGCACAGCGATACGGCAATATATTTTTTCATATCGTCACCTCCGTATTTTTCATAATTATATCACAGAACAGGGAAGAAATAAGTGTTTTCATAACTTATTTACAATATTTGTCAATGTGCATAAAACAGGGCATTCTTCATAGTGAAGAATGCCCCAATGCATTTTGCTGTGTTAATGCTTTTCCGCCTTCATTTTTTCAAGGGCGGCTTTGCCCTCGTCGGTAACGGGGCGTATCCATTTTCCGGTCAGGAAGTAGCCGATACATATGGCAGCTTTGGGTATATCCTCGCAAAGGTACATTATAAGATATACAAGGCTGAAGGGAAACTTTACGAAGTATGCCAGCACAGCGGTAACGGGAATGGAAATGAGCCAAAGCGGTATTATGTCGCATATAAGTCCCGTACGCGGGTCACCGCCGGGGCGGAATACGCCTACTATATAAAGATAGGGCATATTTCTGGCGGGGAGAATAAGCGCGTAGGTGGCAATGCACAGCGCCGCCGTGGATATTGAAAGCTGTGAATACTCTCCGTTCATGGTGAACAGACTGACAATGGGATGGCGCAGCAGCACAAGCACAAGGGAAGTGGCAATACTGAGCAGCGGCATTACGAAGCTGAAACGGATTGCGGTCTCCTTTGCTTCTTTAAGCTGACCGGAGCCTACCGCCTTGCCGACAAGAATGGAGCAGGCATTGCACAGACCGACCGCGAATACAAACGCCACATTTTCCACCGTTCTCTGTATTGTAACTCCCGCGTAGTATTCATCACCCATATTGGAAAGGATGGCGTTCATGGTGACGGTGCCCAGAGCCCAAATAGTCTCGTTGCCCACGGCGGGAAGCGCCTTTATGAAAAATTCTGCCACATGGCGCCGCCCAAAGCCTAAAAGCTCGCGAAGCGGTGCGCAAAGGATATTTTTTCTTACAAGGCAAATGATAATAAGTACGGCAAGACCCAGCCAGTTTGCCAGCGTTGTAGCTAAAGCAGCTCCCGCAGTACCCATACGGGGGAGCCCGAAGCGTCCGTATATCAGGCAGTAGTTCAGCACTATGTTCATTGCCGATGTTGCCAGTGAAATGGCAACGGGAAGCTTTACGCTTTCCGTGCTTCTCAGCACGATGCACATTACAAAGCTCAGCGCGATGGGAATATACGACCAACAGGCGTATTTCAGATATTCCGCTCCGTACTCAATAACGAGAGGTGTTTTTGAATAAATACCGATTATAAAATCGGAAAAGAAAAACGCAAAGAAGCAGAACAAAAGGCTGACAATGACAGCGGCGGTCAGAGAAATGCCCTCGGTGCGGTGTATTGATTTTTTGTCGTTGTTGCCCCAGTACTGGGAAACGAAAATGGCGGTGCCCGAGCCCAGTCCGAAGATTACGCAGTTAAAAAGCCAGCTGAACTGCGATGCCATACCCACCGCAGACAGCGCGGTGTCTCCCAGACCCGCTATCATAAAGGTATCGACCATGGAGGAGGAGGCAGACAGCAGATTCTGGAAAGCGATGGGGAGCGCCAAAGGAATGGCTGAGCGCCAGAAGCGTTTATTGAAATAAATGGATTTTATGTTCATGGAAAAATATATCCGTTCGGCGTTATGGTTTTCGGTCGCTGATTTGAACCGTTAAAGCGGTGAAGTGCAGAAAAAAATCTCAGCCGCAGCTGAGATTTTTTAACTTACTGGATGCGCTCTTTAACTTTGGCAGCCTTACCTACTCTGTCACGGAGGTAATAGAGCTTGGAGCGTCTTACCTTACCTACACGGACAACCTCTACCTTGGGAACATGGGGTGAGTGCAGGGGGAAGGTCTTCTCAACGCCGCAGCCGTAAGCTACTCTGCGTACGGTGAAGGTCTCAGAGATACCGCCGCCGTGGCGTGCGATAACGGTGCCTTCAAAAATCTGAATTCTTTCTCTTGTACCCTCTTTGATGAGGTTGTGGACCTTAACTGTGTCGCCCACATTAAACTGAGGGACATCCTCTCTCAGCTGCTCGCTTGCAAAAGCTTCGAGTTTTGTCATTGTGAAACTCTCCTTTTTCTTTTGATTTCAAGAATGTTCGTACTGAGCTGCATTGGACCATTCCGGCGGCATGAGCCGCATACGCTCTGTATTATAGCATAAAGCCGCGGGTATTGCAAGTATTTTTTTGAAAAAAGTTGTAAAATTGTCAGTATGATAATTATTTTAATTACTTCAAGTTGTTTTTGATACTTATGTCTGAAAAAATTGCCGTGTAACAAGAATTACTTGACCTTGCGTTTTGTATATGATATACTTTTAGAATCAATGCGGGCCTTGATAAAAGCTTCACATTGTTGATCAGAGATTATCTTTTAAGGTATACTTTGACTGAAAATGAAAATGCTGTAAATGTATATATTAAGTTCCGTCAGCGATTATATACTTGATACTGCCCGCGTTTTTAGATAAATATAATTATCCGGAGAGCATAAAACAAAAGTTTCCCGTCCGTTGCTTACGGAGACCGTAAGAACAGACCCGGTCAGACACCGATTTTACTGCATTATACGGGTACTTATAAAAGTACGGCGGCAGAACCGCACACAGGTGAATTGAATTGAACGAAATCAAGAACAGAAAGTACGGCGTTGCACTGAGCGTCGCCAATATGGCAATCTCTCTGATTATCGGCGCACTGTATACGCCCATAGTTCTGAGATTCCTTAATCAGAGTGAATACGGTGTTTACACTCTTTCACTCAGTCTGGTTGCGTACCTGACCCTGTTGGATATGGGCTTCGGAAACACTCTCATACGTTTCAGCTCACGTGCAAGAGCGGAAAATAAGCCGGAGAAAGACATATACGGTATGTTTCTCATACTGTATCTCGGGGTTGCGCTTGTGGCGCTTATCACCGGTATTTGTATGTCATTCAATATTGAGAGCTTTTTTGACAAGAACTTTACCGCTGTCGAAACGCAGCAACTGAAAAAGCTGTTTGCCATAATGCTTATAAATACCACCCTCGTTTTCCCGAACAGCGTGTTTTCTTCAATAATCAGGTCCAATCAGAGATTTATATTTGCAAATATTCTCAGCATGGTAATGAATGTAGGACGCCATGTGGTTACGGTTCTGTTCCTGCTTATGGGCGGAAAATCCGTATCTATGGCTTTAGTAGCGCTGGGGATTACGGTTCTTACGCTTCTTTTCGATATGATTTATTGCTTTGCGAGGCTGAAAGTGCGCTTCGGCTTCAAGAGGTTTGAAAAAAGGTTTTACAGCGAGGTGCTGGGGTATTCTTTCTTTGTGCTTCTGAATATTGTGGCTGACCAGCTTTTTGCCGGCACCGATAAAGTTATTCTCGGAAGAGTATGCGGAAGTGCAGCAGTAGCGGTGTACGGAGTTGCGGTTACGTTCCAGACATATTTTTTGGAGTTTTCCTCATCTATCTCCGGAGTATATCTGCCGCATATTTCACAGCTTGCAGCAAAAAAGGACGGAGTAAAAGAGATGTCCTCGCTGCTTGTAAGAGTCGGAAGAGTCCAGTTTATACTGCTTGCATATATTTTGATAGGTTTTGTGTTCTACGGAAGGGATTTTGTTGCACTCTGGGCAGGTCCCGGCTACGGCGACGCTTATATTATCGCATTGATAATCATGGTATCCTCGGTAATACCGTTTTCGCAAAACATCGGTATTTCCGTGCTGCAAGCATATAATAAACACGGTTACCGCTCTGTTATGTATATAATTATCGCGGCGCTTAATGTGGGTATAAGCATACCGCTTGCCATAAATTTCGGAGGCATAGGCTCTGCTATCGGTACCGCCATTGCATCGGTATTGGGTGAGACGCTGTTTATGAATATATTTTATTGGAAAAAGATTCATCTCGATATCCCCGCATACTGGAAACAAACAGGGCTTATTTTTGTTAAAATGCTACCGATTGCCGCCGCGTTTTTTGCGTCAACTTTTATTTGCAAGGGTACGAGTTGGCTGTGTCTCGTGATTGAGGGCGGATGCGGTGTTATGGTATCGCTGCCGTATGCTTTCTTTGTTATTATGAATAAGGCCGAAAGACGTTCTGTACTTGCAAGGTTTCATGTATTGAAAACAGCGAAATAGCCTGTTATATGGCGGACGGTTGCTCGGACTTTATGCTCATGTGTCAGTTGCAGACGGTACCTTTTATGTTTATTGAATTACCTTGAAAATTTCAAATTGCGCCTATATTGTCAACTTGGCGCAATTTTTTGCTGCTATTTGTAAATTATCATTGACATTTCGCAAAAAATCTGTATAATTAACTTGTTTGAAATCTCAGAAAATTTAATATGCACGATTATTTTTGCATCTGTGCTGACAACGCCGCAAATGGCAAAGAACTTGCGGCGCTCCTCAAACATTCCGGCAAATGCTGCGGCTATGCCGCACACACGCCCCGAGGGCGTTGGAATGTTCATCTATGTCAGTTCTTAACAGAACCGTTGGCGGCACTGCCGCCTTGAGAAACCGTATGCTGCATCCGCCGTCCGGCGGTTTGTATCACACTCTTTGCGGGGGCTGCGGTTAGGCGTAGGTGAGTTCGCGCAGAGCTGTAATACGGCTTTCGCGGTCTTGGCCGCAAAGGGGGATGCAAAAAATGAATGAAAAGAAGCTTATTGAACTTCAGGGCATTTCCGTTTCATTCGACGGAGAAAAGGTGCTCGACAATATCTCGCTGTCCATAGGCGACGGCGAGTTTGTCACGTTGCTGGGACCTTCCGGCTGCGGAAAAACCACCACTCTCAGAATAATTGCCGGTTTTCTTGAGCCGGACGAGGGACGGGTTTGCTTTGAAGGTAAGGCAATCAATGGTGTTCCTCCGCACAAGCGTCAGGTTAACACCATTTTTCAGCGTTACGCACTTTTTCCTCATTACAATGTTTTTGACAACATTGCATACGGGCTTAAGGTGCGTCATGTGCCGCGCGCGGAGATTAAAGAGCGCGTTGCCGCCATGCTGAAAATGGTAAACCTTGAGGGGTTTGAACACAGAAAGGTGTCAAAGCTGTCCGGCGGTCAGCAGCAGAGAGTTGCAATTGCACGTGCCGTTATAAACCATCCGCGGGTGCTGCTCCTTGACGAGCCTTTGGCGGCTTTGGATCTGAAGCTGCGCAAGGATATGCAGAAAGAGCTGAAAAATATACAGAAACAGCTCGGCATTACCTTTATTTTCGTAACTCACGATCAGGAGGAAGCGCTTTCCATGTCCGACACCGTGGTGGTGATGGACAATGGAAAGGTGCAGCAGATAGGCACGCCTACCGATATTTATAACGAACCCGTAAACGCCTTTGTGGCGGATTTTATCGGCGAGTCGAATATCATAGACGGCGTAATGCCCGAAAACTATCGCGCAAGCTTTGCGGGTCATACTTTTGACTGCCTTGACTCCGGCTTTGAGCCCGGGGAAGAGGTTGATGTTGTCATCCGTCCCGAGGATGTGGACATAGTGCCTCCCTCAACTGCAATGCTTACGGGAACCGTCACCTCCGTTACTTTTTTGGGCGTTCACTATGAGATCATAGTAGATATTTGCGGCTTCAAATGGATGATACAGACAACCGATTACTGCGCCGAGGGAGAGACAGTGGGGCTGTCCATTGACCCCGACGCTATCCATATAATGAAGAAATCGGAGTATTCCGGCAGATACGGAGATTACAGCTCCTACTCCGAGGAGATAGATACCATGGGCGACGCGGAGGCTGAAGATGAGGACGAAGAGTAAAGCCGCCGCAGCCGAAAAGAGAGTCCTTGCCGGAGGACGCCGACTGGGCGCTACATTTCTGAACATACCGTATATTCTGTGGGCGGCGATTTTCATAATCGTGCCTATGCTTATTGTTGCAGTTTACGCATTTACGGACACAAGCGGTCAGTTTACACTGGACAACCTGTACAAACTGGGTATCTACCGGCAGAATATAATAGATTCATTTATTTACGCGCTTATAGCCACCGTAATAACCCTGCTGCTTGCATATCCCTTTGCATATTTTGTGACAAAGCTCGGCGAGGGTACGCAGAAAATCATCATGATGCTGGTCATGCTTCCCATGTGGATGAATATGCTTATCATGACCTATTCCATAATGAACCTTATCGAAACAAACGGTATCATAAATACGCTGCTGTCCCAGATAGGGCTTGAAAAGCTGCATATGATAAACACGCCGGGCGCGGTTGTACTGGGTATGGTGTATAACTACTTCCCGTATATGGTGCTGCCGCTTGTGTCCGTGCTGTCAAAAATTGACCCGTCTCTGCTGGAGGCGTCGTCGGACCTGGGTTCAAACGCGGTTTCCCGCTTTATGAGGATCATTCTTCCGCTGAGTATGCCGGGTATAGTCTCAGGCTTTACCATGGTGTTCGTTCCCAGCGTAAGTACCTTCTATATAGCTCAGAAGCTGGGCGGAAAAAATGTTAATATGATAGGCGACAGAATAGAGGAGCTTGTAAAAAAGCCGTCAACCATACATCTGGGCGCCATGCTGTCGCTGGTGCTGATGATAGTAATACTCATCTGCATTATGCTCATGAATCATTTCTCCGATGACAGCGAAAGGGGAATGATGCCGTGAAAAAGACAGGAAATATTTATATAGCACTGATTTTCATACTGATGTACCTGCCTCTTTTGGTAATGGTGGCGTTTTCCTTCAACGCTTCCAACAGTACATCCAATTTTTCGGGCTTTTCCCTGTACTGGTATGTGGAAATGCTTCGTGACGCAGGCGCAATGCAGGCGCTGAAAAACACCTTTGTGCTTGCGGCGGTAAACGCAGTCGTTGCAACCGTTCTGGGCACCGTTGCGGCGGTGGGCATATTCGGAATGAAAAACAAGTGGTTCAAATCCGGACTTCTTTCAGTTACAAATATCCCCATGATGAATCCGGAGATAGTAACAGGTGTGTCACTTATGCTCCTGTTTGCTTTTTGGGGGAAGATGATGTCCCGCCCCGAGTCTCTCGGCTTCGGCACAATGCTTATAGCCCATGTGACTTTCAGCCTGCCTTATGTGGTGCTGAATGTTCTGCCAAAGCTGAGGCAGACCGACCCGCACCTTGCGGAGGCGGCGCAGGACTTGGGAAGCACGCCGCTTCAGGCGTTCTTTAAGGTGGTGCTGCCGTCTATAATGCCCGGTGTGGTTTCCGGTGCTCTTATGGCGTTTACCCTGTCTATTGACGATTTCGTTATAAGTCACTATGTAAGCGGCAGCTATGTTACACTGCCTCTGCTTATATACAGCATGACCAAAAAGCGCGTCACACCGGAAATGTACGCGGTGTGTACATGCATATTCCTTTCCGTCCTTGTCCTTCTGCTTGTTATGAATATTTTCCAGATAAGACAGGCAAAAAAGAACAAAAAATCCGTATAATTCAGATATAATCAGAAAGGTATAGATTGATGAAAAAAATCGTAGCTTTAATTCTTTGCTGCACAGTGCTTTCTCTTGCGGCGCTTACCTCCTGTGGGGCTCCGCAGACTTCACTTGATGTTTCCGCGCTGTCTGCCGAGTATTCCAGGGATCTGGAGGGAACTACCCTTAAGGTCTACAACTGGGGCGAGTATATTTCCGACGGCAGCAACGGCAGCCTTGATGTGAACAAAGCCTTCGAGGAGCTTACCGGTATAAAGGTCGTATATACTATGTACGATGACAACGAGACCATGTATTCCGAACTTGCAGCCGGCGCCACCTATTACGATGTGATTGTCCCCTCCGACTATATGATTCAGCGGCTTATCAGAGAAGATATGCTCAAAAAGCTGGATATGTCCGAGCTTACTAACTATAAGTATATTGACGAACAGTATAAGGGCCTGTATTTCGACCCCAATGACGAATACTCTGTTCCTTACAATGTGGGCATGGTTGGACTTATTTACAACACTACCCTTGTTGAGGTCGAGCCTGACAGCTGGGAGATCATGTGGGACGAGAAGTATTCTGACAATATTCTTATGTTCAACAATCCCCGCGACGCTTTTGCCATTGCACAGTTCTGCCTCGGACAGGATCTGAACACCACGGACAAGAAGGATTGGGACGCAGCGGCAGAACTGCTTATAAAGGAGACGCCCGTGCTTCAGTCCTATGTTATGGATGAGGTGTTTAACAAGATGGAGGGCGGAAACGCCGCAATCGCACCCTACTATGCAGGTGACTTCCTTTCCATGAAAGAAAACAACGATGACCTTGCGTTCGTTTATCCCAAAGAGGGCGTGAATGTTTTCTGCGACAGCATATGCGTACCCTCCTGCTGTCAGAATTATGAGGCGGCTATGATGTACATTAACTTTATGATGGAGCCTCAGGTGGCGCTTGCTAACGCCGAGACCCTCTGCTATGCAAGCCCCAACACATCCGTTGTTGAAAACGACGAGTATACCTATAAGGACAACGAGATTCTTTATCCAGCCGAAGAGAATATGCCCAAGACCCAGTGGTTCCACGACCTTGACGAGGAAATCGTAAACTATTACGAGGAGCTTTGGGTAAAGGTCAAGAATTCATAAAACATAAATATAAAACAAATATATTTCAAGGAGCAAAACATGGCAATTCCCGTACCTGAAAAAAGAATAGCGGATTTTGAAAATATGGCGTTCGGCATGTTCATACATTACGGACTGTATTCCCAGATGGGATGCGGCGAGTGGATTATGAACATAGCCAATATACCCGTGGAGGAGTATAAAAAGCTTTTCGATACCTTTACCGCAAAGGATTTCGACGCCCGAAAAATTGCAAGAACGGCAAAGGCTGCGGGTATGCGCTACATCACCCTTACCACCCGCCATCATGACGGTTTTTCCCTTTACGACACAAAGGGGCTCTGCGATTATGACGCACCCCACTCTCCCGCCGGACGAGACCTGGTGCGCGAGTTTGTGGACGCCTGCCGCGAAGAGGGAATAATGCCAATGTTCTATCATACCACCCTCGACTGGTATCAGCCCTCCTTCAAAAACGATTTCAAGTCCTATCTCAAATATCTGAATGACAGCGTAGAGGTGCTTTGTACCGAGTACGGCAAAATAGGCGGTCTCTGGTTTGACGGCAACTGGTCCCGTCCCGCTTCCGACTGGGATCCCGATACTCTGTATGCTATTATCAGAAAGCATCAGCCCGACGCTCTGATAATAGATAACACCGGACTCAGCGGGCGGGGCGCTATCGGTCATCCGGAGCTTGACAGCGTGACCTTTGAACAGGGAAGACCTACCCCCCTTGACAGAGAGGGCATGACCAAATATGTTGCCGCAGAGATGTGCCATACTATGAACGATCATTGGGGCTTCGGAGAGGGCGATTTCAACTACAAGAGTCTGCCCTCTATGATTGAGACCCTTTGCGCGTGCCGTAAGGTGGGCGCAAATTACCTTCTAAATGTGGGTCCCGACGGCGACGGCAACATTGTGCCTATGCAAAAGGTTATGCTGGAATATATGGGCAAATGGATGGACACCTGCGGTCAGAGCCTTTACCGCGGCAGACCCAGCAAGGTTTGCGGCGAGTTCAAAAACTTTGCACTGGAAGCCGACGGACGGCTGTATCTTTACATTCACGACCTTAATGTGGCGGGCGACGCAAACGTTATTGTTGACGGCGGCGGACGGGGCTTTAAGTATTTTAAGAATGTCAGCGGCAAGGTGAAATCCGTAAGATGGACGGACACCGGCGAGGAGCTTGACTTTGTTCAGCACGGAGAAAATCTGTGGTTCAATGCCACCGGCTTTCCCTATGGCTGTAACTATGTTGTCCGCGTTGCGGAAGTTGAATTTGCAAACTGAAACCGAAACTGAAAAGCCGCCTTTCGGCGGCTTTTGGTTTTATATATGAGTCAGAGAATACTCAGTCTCATATATGTTATGCAAAGAAATCGTGATTTCCGATAGTCATAACATAGGGACGGTTGTCGGATATCCAGGTGCTCTGGGCTATCCGTCCGTTCATGAAAAACAGCACCTTATCCGAAACGCTGGCGCCGTCAAGGCAGAGCTTTGCGGCAATGACGCTTTCAGCGTTTGGCTCGTTGTATATTGTGCCGTTTGCTGCGGGAGTAAACTGTATTCCGCAGTTGGTGTCGAAAATTACACCGTAAATTGTATTGGGGAACTGACTGCTTGCCACGCGGTTAAGCACCACAGTGCCTACTGCTATCTTGCCGTTCAGCGGCTCGTTTCCCGCTTCTGCGTTAATAATGCGTGACAGCCATAATACCTCGTCCGAGCGATAATATTCGCCGCCGCTTAAAAGCCCCCCGCCGCCGCTGACATAAACCGTTCTCGTTGACTGTTCCCACTCAACCGAGCAGCCGAAGGCTTTTGCGATAACACGAATGGGGACATACATAGTCCCGTCCTTAATCATAATCCCGTCTTTTGCCCAAAGGTATCTTCCGTTTGCGATAACATAGGTACTGCCGCTTTTTGCGCTGACAGTCAGCTCGTCCGATTTCACCACGGCGGTTTTTTCAGCTGAATTCCAGTCTACTCCGGCGGCACCCATAAACATTGAATATTCTCTTATGCCCACATATGTTGTGGAATTGTAAAGAAAGCTCTTACCCGTGTATTCAAGTCCGTTGATATAAACGGCGGGGGAGCTTTTTGTACTTCGGGCGGCGGGATCTTCTGCTTGTCCTACGCTCTCCCGCGGCGCGGAAAGCTCGGCGGGTTCTGCGGCCTTGACTCTGCAGGTCACGCTGAAAGCTGCCGCCGCGCACATGAATACGGCGATGCATCGTCGCCATAACTTCCGATTAAAAACTTTTGACATAATTACCTCCAAATATAAGTATCAGCGGCGCCCGGAGCCGCACAGATGCTGCATTGAAGTTTTTTCAGCTCTGCATTACTATGTTAACATCCCCAGCTTTAGGTTTCAATATATAATTTTTTCCTTGGAAAAGCTTCAAAACATTGGAATACAGCAAAAAAATACGGCAATGCAATTGATTTTCCGAACGCTTTGTAGTAATATATATATGTCTGCACATAATTTGTTATGACAGAGTTTTTTACGGCTGTGGCAGCAGTACGGATACTTGCGGGAAGGAGCGGCAGGATATGAAAATCAGAACCGATAATATAAAAGGAAAACTGAACAGGGCGGCGCACGGGTCGCTGCTTTCAGCCGCCGCCGTTTTGACGGCATTTCTTTTATGCGGCTGCGGAATCTTTTCGCTTAATTCCCCCTCGGATAAAAATACCGATACAGATGAAACAACATCTCCGGATACCGATGCCGAAACTTATGAAATTTACAACGGTGACTATGCAAATGAGATGATTTCGTTTATGAACGACCTTTCCGGCAAGGACTGGGAAGGAGGTGCCTGCAAAATAGTTACCTCTGCCGATGACCTTATAAGCTACGACGACAATTCATCCCTTGTGATGTCTAAAGAATATGAGGAGCGCAATACGGCGGTGGAGGAAACCCTGCATATCTCCATTTTATGCGAAAAACACGATCCTGATACAATGCTTGCCGATATTAAGGCTGCAAACAGAGCCGGAGACTATTTTGCAGACCTTATAATGCTGCCTCAGTCTCAGATGGGAGCCTATATTGCTGACGGTGCCGTTGCAAATCTGCGGACTCTGCCCGGATTTAACTATGAAGCCGGCTACTACTACCCCTCATCTTTGGGTGCGGGCGGAGGCGGCAATGCCGTTTTTGCGGCGGCGGGGCCTGCGTCCCTTGACCCGGATTGTCTCAGCGCCGTTTATTTTAATACCGGGCTTTGCGAAAAGGCCGGTCTTGAATCTCCCTATGACCTTGTGGACAGGGGAGAGTGGACGGTCGACAAGTACCTTGAATACTGTACTGCGGTGTCCTCTCTTGACGGAGACTACGCAAGCTGGGGCGCGCAGAATACTTCTCCCTATATCACCGACCTGTTTTACTTCGGCTGCGGAGAAAAGCTTACCAATGTGACACTTGGGTATTATCCCTCAATTGCCGTGGGCGGCGAAGGCGCCCTTGCAGCTATGACAAAGGTGACTTCCTGCGTAAACGCAGACGGTTCGGTTCCCGCTCTTGAAAGCATAAATACATTTGCAAGCGGCGGTTCACTTTTCCTTATAGACAGCCTTTCCACTATGAAAACCATAGTCAATTCTCCCTGCCAGTGGGGAATATTGCCTATGCCGAAGTATGACACACAGCAGGAAGATTATTATTCTCTTGCATACTATTCCGACGCCATGTTCTTCTGCGTGCCGCTTACTGCACCCGATTATACGCTTGCGGGTGACCTTTTGGCGGCGCTGAATATATATTCCTACGGCTATGTCCGTGACGCCTATGCAACCGACGCTTCATATTATTATCTGCGGGACAATCAGTCTATCCGTATGATGAGCATAATTATGGAAAATCCGGTGTACGACATGGCGTATACCTTTGCCGATATATACGATGCTATACCAAACGCTACCTTTGCCGCTATAAGAAACAACGCCGGAGGAATCTCCACAGTGGAGCGTTATATCAATATGTGGGGAACGCGCTTTGATAACGCTATGTATCAGCTTTTCGATGTTGATTAAATAGATTAAAAACTAATACAGAAAGGTTTCATCAGTTTATGCATTTCACCTGTGTCAAATCAAGGGATAAGGTAAAGACCCCCGCCGAGCTTCTTTCGGAGAAGTTCGCAAGAGAGCTAAGAGATCACTGCGACGCGGAATTTCTTGACGCCGCTGCAAATCAGGCTATCGGTGCCGAGGGACTGCCGTTTTATATGCCCATTTGCCTCTCTCTTGTAAATTGCCCCGAAATATGCGATTGGCTTGCAGATTTCGGTGCTGTCAGCCATATTTTCAGTTTTACCGACGGACTCCGACACTACTGCGAGGACGGGGAGACTGAAATTCCCGAGGAAGTGAAAAAGGCGGCTCTTAATATATTTGAGCGTCTCAGACGCAGTCCCGGATATATTGATTCCGACGGTGCTCATGTGATTGACCTTATGTGTGAGCCCGTGGGCAGTCACTATGATGTAAACCTTTTGCTGGGTAACCGTGTAGGCTTTAGCAATCCCTTGCTTACGACTCCCAAAGCGGCTCTTGACTCCTTCGGCAGAGGCTCCTTCCGAGCAAGCGCCGAGGATCAGGTGCTTGCAAGCCGCTATGTTCTGCGTATGGAGGAAAACGGTGAGCCTACCAACCGCCAGTTCTATTTGTACGAGGACGGAAAGCAGATTTTCTATTCCGCCGATGTATCAAATAATGTTAAAAAGGCAGAGTGCCGCCATTTGCAGAACCGCACCGTTATTACATATGAAACCGAATGCGGACTGCGCATAACCAGAACTATCTTTATTGTTCCCGCAGAAGAGGGAATGCCCGAAGCGGTTGAAGCGCAGAGGGTAAAGATTGAAAACCTGACAGACCGCGAGCGCAGTATTAAGGCTGTGTTTACCGGTACTTTCGGAATTTTCGATTCCTCGGGTATTGCCGGTGATATAGTTTATGTAAACATAGTACACGAATCCGGCGTTGTCCTTGACGAAGAGGGAAAGACCGTTGCTCTCACTCCCTGCTTCTATCCCAGGGGAGGCAAACGGCAGGCGAGATTTGCCATGCTGTTTTCCGATGGTGAGTACATGGACGAGTTCTGTGTCAACTATAACGAATTTTTCGGCTCAGGTGATTTGCTTCACCCGGAAAACGGCGCAAAGCTGTCCAACAGACAGAACAGAAAGGCCGCGCCGTTCTTTGCCATGGCAAAAACCGTAAAGCTTGCGCCTGCAAAGAGCGCCGTTATAGACTCCTATGCCGGTATTTCAACCGACCCGGTAGAGGCTTTCCCCGTACTCAGCGACACTTTGTATAATTTCTGCAATAAGTACAGAGACCCTGCGGCACTTGAAGCATCTTTTGAAAAGCTTGTCTCCTTTGCGGACAACTATTCTTCATATATATCTCTGCATACGCAGGATGATATGCTGAACTCCTACATCAGCAAAAACCTGCCGTTCCAGGTGCTGTATCAGTCCTTTGTGACCAGAGCCTTTGCATGGACTCAAAAGGGCGGCAGAATGGTAGGTTTCCGCGAGATACAGGATATGTATGCCTCCATGTACTATATGAACGCCATGGGTAATTCCGACCTTGCAAAGGATATGATATCCCAGTGGGCGTGCAATGTGTACGAGGACGGCTATGCCAACCATAATTTCTACTGGAGCGGCATAGGCGCGGGAGGCGCTTCCGACGATCAGCTTTGGCTTGTCCAGGCGGTTTACAGGTATGTCCTGCTGACCGGAGATACGGCGTTCCTCGATTGCGAATATCCCGTCTGCGGCAGCGATAAAAAGAGAAGCCTGTTCGATACCATGCTTGCGGCTGTAACTTACAGCGGATGTATTTCCGTCGGTAAACACGGTCTGCCCCTGCTTGACGGCTGCGACTGGAACGACTGTCTGTGCCTTGACGACGACTGCGTAAACGGCGTTGATAAGATGAAGCTTTACCGCCGTCAGCTTGAGGAAAAAGGACAGGAGTACGGTACGCCGTGGGAAAACCACATTACCGAAAGCGTTATGAACGCATTCCTTCTGAAGCTTGCCCTTGACGAGCTGTCCGAGCTGTCCGCTCTTTCCGGCAGGGAAGAATGGAAAGCAGAGTTTGCAAAGCGCTCCGAAAAACTTAACGAAAACATACAGAAGCACGCGTGGAAAGGCGATTTCTTTGCCCGCTGTCTCATAAACAATCCCGCAAAGGGATATGAATATCTGGGCGGCGCGGGAGACGGTCTGTCCGATAACCCCGATTTCCCCGGCTCTTACTGGCTTAACAGCTTTTCCTGGTCTGTGCTGTCAGGCTGTGCCGACGAGGAGCAGATAGGCATTATGCTTGACTCCGTCAAGAAATATATAAAGACCCCCTCGGGACTTACCCTTACCTCTCCCTGCGCACTTGAGAAAATATCAAAGAGCACGGCAAAGGATCATTATTTCCCCGGTGACAGAGAAAACGGAGCAGTCTTTAAGCACGCTACCATGATGGCAACCGCCGCTATGTTCAAAGCCGCAAAGACGGTAAAGAGCGAAGCCCTTGCCGCCGATCTGTCTGAGCTTGCTTTCTGGATGCTTGACTTGGTGCTGCCTTACAAAACTTTGGAGACTCCCTTTATAACAAAGGGAAATCCCCGCTTCTGCACTCAGTACAACAACAGCGAGACCCGCGAGAATATCGGACCTATGCTGTCGGGTACCGCAAGCTGGCTCTCCCTTACCGCCTTTGAATTTCTCGGCATATCCCATGTGGACGGCGGAATAGAGCTTTGTCCTATCCTTCCTTTTGAGCTTACAGAAGCGCAGTACAGTGTAAAACTGGGCACCACCATGTTCGATATTACCGTTGAAAAGAACCAGGGCTTTGCACGTCCCGGTTCCGATACTGAATACAGCCTTGACGGCGTGCCCTGTACTTCCTTTATCCCCAACAGCCGTGACGGCAAGGCCCACAGCGTCAAAGTGGTGATGAAATGAAAACGGTGAAAATACCGTCTGAGGGATACGGCTCCAATTGCTGGCTTATAATTGAAGACAGCGGAGAGACGGCACTTGTTGACCCTTCTCCCGACGCCGAGGTCATAGCGGCAAGAATGGCAAGCCGCGGCTTTGACATTAAAAAGCTGCGTTATATCCTGCTGACACACGGTCATTTCGACCATATAGGCGGCGCAGACGGACTTCGCGATATAAGCGGTGCTCCTTTGTGCGTACACAGCGCCGACGCCGATTGCCTTACCACGGACGCCAACGAATATATGTACTTTTTCCGCGAGAGCCTGCGGCTCCGTCCTGCGGAAAGGCTTTTGTCCGACGGCGATGTGCTGCCCCTCGGAGAAAAAAGCATAAAAGTGATACACACCCCCGGACATACAAAGGGAAGCGTATGCTATGTGACTGAGGACGCGGTTTATTCCGGAGACACCCTGTTTGACTGCTCTATCGGACGCACAGACCTTACGGGCGGTAGCCTGGGAGAGCTGAGGGACAGCCTTAAAAAGCTGTGTCAGCTTGACGGATCACTAAACCTTTATCCCGGTCACGGTTCGCTTTCCACAATGGAAAAACAATTTGAATTTAATCCCTACCTGAAAGGAATGTTAAAAAAATGAATACTGACTGTAATGCTTTAGCTGAACTGCTGTTTCCCGATGTATGCGATACCCCTGAGTCTCTTGAACAGCGCTTTCCTCAAAGAGAGCTGCCGGAAGGCGCAGTAGTGTCCAGAATGGCGCCGAGTCCCACGGGCTTTGTCCATCTGGGAAATCTTGTCCAGGGCATTACAAGTGAAAGACTTTGCCATCAGAGCGGCGGCGTGCTGTATCTCCGCGTTGAGGATACAGATGCAAAAAGAGAAGTGCCCGGAGCGGTAGAAGTGCTAATTGAAGCGCTTTCCCATTACGGCATTTGCTTTGACGAGGGCGCAACGGTTGACGGAGACTGCGGCGATTACGGTCCTTACAGACAGCGTCGCCGCCGCGATATATACCATGTATACGCTAAAAAGCTTGTTGCAGAGGGCAAGGCTTATCCCTGTTTCTGTACCGAGGACGAGCTTTCCGCCATGCACGAAAAGCAGGAGGCAGAAAAGGCAAACTTCGGCTATTACGGAAAATGGGCGCTGTGGCGTGACAGATCCATGGAGGACATTAAAGCCGCTCTTAATGAGGGCAAGCCGTGGGTGCTCCGTTTCCGCTCGGAGGGCTCTGTTGAGCATAAGATAAAGTTTAACGACCTTATAAAAGGGCCTCTGGAGCTTACGGAAAACGATATAGACCATGTGCTTCTGAAATCGGACGGCATACCCACCTACCATTTTGCCCACGCCGTTGACGATCACCTTATGCGGACGACCCATGTAGTGCGCGGAGACGAGTGGCTTCCCAGCCTGCCGTTTCACCTGCAGCTCTTTTCCGCCCTCGGCTGGAAGTGCCCCAAATATCTCCACATCGGTCCCCTTATGAAAATGGACGGAGACTCGAAGCGTAAGCTTTCAAAGAGAAAAGACCCCGAGCTCGCGCTGACCTATTACAGAAGCGAGGGCTTTCCCACCGAGTCCGTTTACGAGTACCTTATGGGCGTACTGAATTCAAACTTTGAGGACTGGCGACGGGCAAATCCGGACGCGCCTGTTGCGGAGTTCAAATTCTCATATAAGAAGATGAATCCCGCGGGCAGCCTGTTTGACTATGCAAAGCTGTGCGATGTATCAAAAAATGTCATATCCCGTATGAGCGCACAGGAGGTATACGAAAAGACGCTTCAGTGGGCGCTTGAGTATGACGCCGATTTCGCGGCAATACTTAAGGATAATAAAGACATTGCCCTGCGCACCTTTGCAATCGGTCGAGGCGGCAAAAAGCCCCGCAAGGATATTGCCGTGTGGAAAGACGCAAAGGATTATATGGGCTTTATGTTCAGCGAGCTTTTTGAAGTAAAGGACGCTTACGACGAGCGCTTCGACAAAGCTGACATAAAAGCTGCACTGAACGCTTTCCTTGAAACCTATGACCCCGCCGACTCGCAGCAGGAGTGGTTTGACAAGATAAAGGCAATAGGTGAGCGAATTGGATTCTGCCCGGATATGAAGGCGTACAAGGCGTCTCCCGAAAGCTATAAGGGCAGCGTTGCGGATATAAGTATGTTTCTGCGTGTAGCTGTTACGGGCAAGCTGAATTCACCCGATATGTACGAGGTTATGAGTATCCTCGGACAGGACGAAGTAAGAAAACGCATAGTCAGTATGACAGAGGTGCTGTAATATGGACGGAAATTTCATACACGACATAATTGATAACGACATTGCCGAGGGCAAGTACAGAACGGGGGAGATAATGACCCGTTTTCCTCCCGAACCCAACGGTTATATCCATATCGGACATGCCAAGGCGCTGTTTATAAACTTCTATACGGCTGAAAAATACGGCGGGAAGTGCAATCTGCGCTTTGACGACACCAACCCCGCAAAAGAGGATGTGGAGTATGTTGAGGCCATAAAGGACGATATCCGCTGGCTTGGCTTCAAATGGGACAAGTGCTGTTACGGCTCATCCTATTTCGATAAGTGCTACGAGCTTGCAGTAAAGCTGATAAAGGACGGAAAAGCCTATGTCTGTGATCTGAACAAGGATCAGATGCGCGAGTACCGCGGCACGCTTACCACTCCCGGCAAAAACAGTCCGTGGCGTGACAGAAGCGTGGAGGAAAACCTTGAGCTTTTCGAGAAAATGAAAAACGGCGAGTTTGAGGACGGCACCCATACCCTGCGCGCAAAAATAGATATGGCAAGTCCCAACCTTAATATGCGAGATCCCGCCATATACCGTATCAAGCATGTAAGCCACCATCAGACGGGGGACAAGTGGTGTATATATCCCATGTACGACTTTGCTCACCCTATTCAGGACGCTATTGAGGGAATAACACATTCTCTCTGCTCACTTGAATACGAGGCGCACAGACCCCTTTACAATTGGGTTGTGGACAACTGTGGCTTTGAGCATAAGCCGAGACAGATCGAATTTGCCCGTCTTAATCTTACTCATACCGTTATGAGTAAGCGTTGGCTGCGCTCCCTTGTGGAAACGGGTCTGGTGGACGGCTGGGACGACCCCAGAATGCCCACTCTTTGCGGACTCCGCCGACGCGGCTATACTCCCGAGGCTATAAAGGAATTTTTGCTTCGCGCAGGCGTGGCAAAGACGGATTCTCTTATAGACTTTGCCCTGCTTGAATACTGCATCCGCGAACAGCTTAACCGCGAGACACCCAGACGCATCGCAGTTCTTGACCCCCTTAAGGTTGTTGTAGACAACTATCCCGAAGATAAAAAAGAGTATTTTGAAGTACCCAACCATCCCGCTTGCCCGGAAATGGGAACGAGAAAAGTGCCTTTTACCAAGGAAATCTGGATAGACCGCTCCGATTTTGCCATGGTGCCGCCTCCGAAATTCTTCAGAATGAAGCCGGAGGGTGAGGTGCGCCTTATGGGAGCGTATATCGTGAAATGCACCGATGTGGAAACGGACGCCGACGGCAATCCCGTGCTTATACATTGCACGGCGGACCTTGAGACAGGCAACGGAAATCCCGTAGACGGCAGAAAAGTCAAGGGAACCGTTCACTGGGTAAGCGCCGCGGAATGCGACGACATCTGCGTAAATCTGTACGATCACCTGTTCACTATCGAGAACACGGGCGATATACCGGAGGACAAGACCTATGCCGATTATATCAATCCCGATTCCGTCAAAAAGCTGACCGGCGTAAAGGCCGAAAAAGCGCTTGAAGCAGGGGAGGACACGCACTTCCAGTTTGTGCGCACCGGATATTTTGTAAAAGATTCAAAGCATCCCGGAGAATATAACCGCATAGTGTCCCTTAAAGACAGCTTCAAACCGCAGTAAAAGAAAAAGCCCCCTCGGGGGCTTTTTCTTTTGTCGGTTTTGTTTTATATGAGTTTGCACAGATTTGCGTCCGCTCCAAAAGAACGGACAGCTTCAGCGGCTTCTGCCGCCTCATTTTCCAAATCAAACAAAGCAAAGACTGAGGGACCGCTGCCGCTCATCATTGAAAGCATTGCACCGTGGGATGAAAGCTCGGTTTTAAGTCTTTGCGCAACACTGTGACGGGGAAGCACCACTTCTTCAAAAATATTGTATGCGCAGCCGCAAACGCCCTTTATATCGCCGCTTTTAACTGCCGAAAGCACTGCGGGAAAATTGCCGAAGTCCTTATATAATGAATCTCCGAATTTGCTGTCAATATGGGCATAGGCTTGTGCGGTGCAGACCCCCTCACCGCCTTTTGCGATTACGCAGAATATGCCGCCTAAGGGGGGGAGTTTTGTTAGCTTGTCTCCTATCCCCTCGCAAAGTGCGCAGCCGCCGTTTATACAAAAGGGCACATCGGCGCCAAGAGCAGCACCGAGGCGCATAAGGGTATAGGAGTCAAGAGGATATCCAAACGCTTTGTTAAGCCCCTTCAAAACCGCCGCGGCGTCGGTGCTTCCGCCTGCCAGTCCGCCGCAGACCGGTATTTTCTTTTCTATGTGTATTCGCGCCGCGGCATTTATGCCGCTTTTAGCAAAAAACACTTCTGCGGCCTTGTATGCAAGATTTTCCCGTCCGGTGGGAAGGGAAGCGTCTGAGCAGGTAAGGCAAATGCCGTCGCAGTCTGTGTCAACCGTGACCGTGTCGCACAAATCGACTGTGTGCATTATGCTTTTTATATCGTGGTAGCCGTCGGGACGGCGCGCTCCGACATCAAGATACAGATTGATTTTTGCCGGCGCCTTTAGCGTAATCTTCATTCAGTGTACCAGCCTGATAATAGGGTTTTTAACAACCTTAACGGAGTTTATGGGACAAAGCTCCTGACAGCAGTAGCAATGAATACAGCTTTTGCTGTTTATCTTTGCTTTTTTGCCTTTTTTCGTGTTGACTATTATGATAGTATGCATGGGGCAGGAGTCTCTGCATTTGCCGCAGCCAACGCAGGTTGCTTTGTTTATCTTGGGTCGGGGCTGGAAAAATCTCGCTGCTTTTCCGCCCATAAAAGTCGGCAGTTTTTTCAGGAATGAGTTGCTTTGAGAATCCGGAAGCTTGATACTGCCTATGGAGCAATCGGATACGCTGTCACCCGTTATTTCAAGTTTGTCGGAGGAGTCGGGGCACAGCCCGCGCCTGGTAGCGCAATCCGCGGTAGTTACAGCATCGATTTTCAGTATGTCCTTTGCCGCCGTGTCAAGGCAGAAAGGTGACAGTGATGTCAGCAGCACGCCGAACTCTCTGGCTTCTCCTCCGGTAGGTCCGTTGCCCTCCATTCCCACAATGCCGTCGCAAACGGAAATCACTGTAGCTCTTTTGCACAGCATTTCGCAAAGGTCGCATATCATTTCGGAAAAATCGGCGATTTCGGGAAATCTTGCGTGCATTTCAAACTTCTGTATTCCGGGCACGGTACCGAAAAAGTTTTTGACGGTTGCGCTCATACCCGTAAGCTAATGGGTTTTAAGCTTCGGCAGGTTTATTATGACATCCGCCTCGATAATAGGTTTGATAATGGAAAAGGAACGGCATTTTATACCGTCTTTATATTCAACCGTACCCCATTCGGCGGAGTAGTTGAGTTCAATTCCCTCTGCCTCTGCCGCGTCTTTTATTCCGCAGCCTTTGTAATGGTTTTTTATAAGCGGCTCGGTGTAGGGACCGCCCCAGCTTTCTGCAACGACTACACGCTCGGCGCCCAGTTTTTTGGCAAGCCGTCCTGCAGCTCGCAGTACAGACGGATGAGTTGTAGCGGCGGCTTCGGGAGACTTGCTCATAACGAGATTGGGTTTAAGCACCACATTTTTGCCTGAAAAAGTCTCCTCACCGATGCCCAGCAGCTCGAACTGTTTGCAAAGCAGATTATATACGGTATCCGTGTCGTAAGTATTGCAACTGTTAAGCGCTACGGGCGAAAACTTATCCGATGACATAATGGGCGCCTACACTTTCCTTGCGCGCCAGAGCGGCGTCAAAAATCATAAGCGCTGTCTCCGCCATGTTGCATACTTCGTAAGCGTCTTTCTCGGAAAGATGCAGATGCTCGTATTTGTCGCAGAGTGAGCGGATAAATTCTCGGCCTGCGGTCATATCGGCAACCGTTCTGACAGCTCCCGCTTTCTCGGACATACAGCATCTGATAGCTTCGCGATCCTTCGCGATCTCCTCGGAATCCGCCGCCCCCTTGAAATCGGGCGCGTCGGGCAGGGTGATACGGCTCTTTTGTCTCTTGGCTTCGTTTATGTGCCGTGCGGCGCGTCTGCCGAATACAAGACATTCCAGAATAGAGTTGGAAGCCAGACGGTTAGCGCCGTGAATTCCGGTGCATGCCGCTTCACCGCAGGCGTATAGGCCGTCAATATTCGTCATTCCGTTAAGGTCTGTCTTTATGCCGCCCATCATGTAATGCTGAGCGGGGCGCACGGGGATTTCGTCAGCCGGCACATTTACGCCCAGCTTGTGACACTCACTGTAAATAGTGGGGAAGCGGTGAGAGAAGAACTCGTCGCTCATGGATGATACATCAAGGAAGACATTGGTGTCTCCGCTCTTTTCAAGCTCCTTCAGAATAAATCTTGTAACGATGTCGCGGGGGGCAAGGTCTTTCAGCTTGTGCTTGTCAGCCATAAAGGCAACGCCATTTGAGTCGCGCAGAATGCCGCCCTCGCCGCGTACCGCCTCGGAAATAAGGAAAAGCCTTTCGCTGTATTCGGGGCAGTAAAGTGTAGTGGGATGGAACTGCACCATCTCCATATTTTCGCACTCAGCGCCCGCGCGCTTTGCGCAGGCAACGCCGTCGCCCACCGCCGCACGGGGGTTGGTCGTGTACTTATAAAGATATCCGATTCCCCCGGTTGCAAGGATAATATTGGAAGCGCGCAGAATAAACTGGGTGGAATCGCTGCCGCTTACCACGGCACCCGTAACATGGCCGTCCTCGCTGAGAATATCTATAAGAAAAGTGTTGAAGAAAATGTCGATGTTTTCTTTCTCCATGACTATCTGCGCAAGCTGCTTTGTGGTCTCACGCCCTGTGGCGTCACCGCCGCAATGAACTATGCGCCTGCAGGAATGACCGCCCTCGCGGGTTATCATGAGCTCGCCCTCGGGGTTAGTATCAAAGGGTACATTAAGTTTAACAAGCTCCGCAATGTTTTCAGGGCCTTCCTCAACAAGCACCTTGACGGCTTCCTCGTTGCAAAGTCCTGCGCCTGCCACCAGAGTGTCCTCAATATGACCCTCAAAGGTGTCGTTTGGAGCGATAACGGAAGCAATACCG
The DNA here is from genome assembly GCA_051867715.1 of Candidatus Avispirillum sp. Taxonomy (GTDB): domain Bacteria; phylum Bacillota; class Clostridia; order Oscillospirales; family CAG-272; genus Avispirillum. The sequence goes on along the minus strand of JBJDYY010000022.1, from coordinate 1,195 downwards.
CCCTGCGCATAGTAGGAATTGCTTGTTTTCAGGTCTACCTTTGTAACAAGGGCGACCTTAAGGGAGGGGTCGATGTGCAGGGAAGCGTAAAGACCTGCGATACCGCTGCCGATGATAACAACATCGTAATCCTTGATTTCCAGATCCTTCATAGACCCGCAGTACAGATATCTTCTCATAAACTAAACCGTGCCTTTCCCCAAATCAAACAAGCTTGAATTTCAAGCTGATGTCAAGAGCCTTTACGGAGTGCGTCAGCGCACCGATGGATATAATGTCAACGCCTGTGGCTGCTACTTCTCTGAGATCCCGCTCACCCATATTGCCGGAGGCTTCAAGAACGGCTCTGCCGTTCACGGTCTCAACAGCTTTTTTCATATCCTCGCAGGACATATTGTCAAGCATAATAATATCGGCGCCGGCTTTCAGCGCTTCGTCAAGCTGCTGAAAATCTTCCACTTCGACTTCTATCTTCAGGGTATGGGGAACCGATTTTCTCGCAGCCTCTATTGCCGCAGTAATGGAGCCTGCCGCAACTATGTGGTTGTCCTTTATGAGCACACCGTCGGAGAGATTGAAGCGATGGTTTGTGCCGCCTCCGACTCTGACCGCAAGCTTTTCCAGATACCTCATACCGGGGGTGGTCTTGCGGGTGTCGGTGATCTTTGCCTTGTAGCCCTCAACCTGCTTTACGGCAGCGGCGGTGGCTGTGGCAATTGCCGACATATGCTGCAAGAGGTTAAGTCCTACACGCTCTCCCGTCAGTACGCTGCGGGCGTTTCCGCTGACCTCAGCAAGAATATCGCCTTTTGTGAAGGGCTGTCCCTCCTCAAAGTTTACTTTGAGAGAAATATCGGGATCGATTTCGTCAAAAACTGCGCGGACTACTGGCATACCGCACAGTATACCGTCTTCTTTTGCTATATATCTTCCGTGAGCCACGGCGCTTTCGGGAATTGTAGCGGCGGTGGTGACATCGCCGTTGCCGCAGTCCTCCTCCAGAGCGGTGCGGATAAGCTGTGTCACGGCGGGTATTGCAGTGATTTTCATATATTTTCGCCTTTCTTTGGAAAATAGCCTATACTTATTCCAGTGTAGCACATTTTTTCACTTAATGCAAGGAAAATATACAAATAATAGTGTTGAGATGTCAATGATGGGTGACACTTTTCTGAAAAAACAAAAAGGAACATCA
>JBJDYY010000021.1:0-6501 GCA_051867715.1 Candidatus Avispirillum sp. | reverse complement strand
ATGGAGAGCTTGTCCCGTCAGCCTAAGTTTCAAGTCTCGCGGTAAAAATATAGCAGCGCTAATGAGCGTGTCGATAGCAGATTTGAAGTTACCCACAGAAATCAAGAATTGCAGACTAAACATTTACCCGCAGGGGCGGACGGTTTCACCGTCCGATAAGCGTTAGAAAAAGCACAGAAGAGAGTTTACTTTCTTCTGTGCTTTTTCTCGCTCGCCGCCTACGCGGCACCACTGCGTAGGTTCTCTTTATTGCCTTATCAGGGCAAAAGTTTTTTGGAGTTCCAAGAACCTTTTTCTCAAAAAAGGTTCTTGGCGGGGTTCGGGGCAGCGCCCCGATTCTCTCATGCGCGGGGCAGAGCCCCGTGCTTATTCTTTATTCATCGTCCTCTTCGGGATGCTTTGCCGCAAGCTGAGCTTTTACCATCATATCCTTGACTTTCATGAGGCGGGTCTGACTGCCTCGCTCGTTCTCGTCAAGCTTCATGGTAATAGACTTGACCGTCCGCTCGTAGTTTGGAATCATAATATACTCAAGCGCGTTAACGCGGCGGCGCGTGCGTTCTATTTCGTCGCAAAGCAGCAGCGCCGATTTTTCAAGCTGAGCAAGGCGCACAAGGTCTCCGCTCACCTCGCTGACGGCGCGTACCGCGTCGTCAAGCTCACCGGAGGTAAAGGCGTAGCCGTAGCCGGCGCCGCCGCTTTCCCCGGCGGAAAGCGTCTTATATTCAAAGGTAGGAACGCTGACGCTCATAATGCTTTTCGTTCCGACTTCAAGCTCACCCTCGGCTCCCGGCATAAGCAGCGCTTCGCTCATCATTTTGGGATCGGTCAGAGCGGCGGCGGTCTCAAAGCGGGCATACACATCCTCAAACCTGCCGGAAAGGCTCTCCCGCAGCTCCTTCGCCTCGCGCACGATGTCAAGAAACTGCTTCATAAGCTCGTCCCGCTTATCCTTCAGCAGCTTGTGTCCCCTGCGCGCCGTCGTCAGCTTGCCCTTGAGCTTTTTCAGCTCCATTCTGGTGGGATTGACTCTGATCTCTGCCACGGTCACTCACTCCTCAACGGGCCAGTACTTGTCAAGGATCTCGGGCTTGATACGCTTCATTTCGCTTCTGGGCAGAAGCTTTAAGAGCGACCAGCCTATATCAAGAGTTTCCTCGATAGACCTGTTCTCGTAAAAGCCCTGATTTATATACTTTTTCTCAAACTCGTCGGAGAAGCGGGCATAAAGCCTGTCAACGGGAGTAAGCGCCGCTTCGCCCAGCACCACCATAAGCTCCTTTGCATCGCGTCCTCTTGCATAGCTTGCAAAAAGCTGGTTCATGGTGCCTGCGTGATCCTCTCTGGTTTTTCCCACACCTATACCCTTGTCCTTAAGACGGGACAGGGAGGGCAGCACATCCACGGGAGGCATATAGCCCTTGCGGTACATTTCTCTTGACAGAATGATCTGACCCTCCGTAATATAACCCGTAAGGTCGGGAATGGGGTGGGTCTTGTCGTCCTCCGGCATAGTCAGTATGGGTATCATGGTAATAGAGCCCTCACTGCCTATCTTTCTGCCGGCGCGCTCATACATGGTGGCAAGGTCGGTATACAGATAGCCGGGATAGCCGCGGCGTCCGGGCACCTCCTTGCGCGCCGCCGATACCTCGCGCAGAGCCTCCGCGTAGTTGGTGATGTCGGTAATGATTACCAGCACATGCATATCGCAGTCGAAAGCAAGATACTCTGCGGCGGTCAGCGCCATACGGGGAGTGGAAATACGCTCGATAGCGGGGTCGGAAGCAAGGTTTACAAACATAACGGTACGGTCGATAGCTCCCGTGCGCTTAAAGTCGGAAATAAAGAAATCCGCTTCCTCAAAGGTAATACCCACAGCCGCAAATACAACGGCGAATTTGGAGCCGTCGTCGCCGCGCACCTTTGCCTGACGGGCGATCTGCGCCGCCAGTGCGGCGTGAGGCAGGCCGGAGCCCGAGAATATGGGCAGCTTCTGGCCTCTTACCAGAGTGTTAAGTCCGTCGATTGTAGAAATTCCCGTCTGAATAAACTCCGAGGGATAGCGGCGCGCCGCGGGGTTTATGGGAGTGCCGTTAATATCGGGGGTCTTGTCGGGAATAAGTCGGGGACCGCCGTCAATAGGCTCGCCCATACCGGAAAACACGCGACCCAGCATATCCCTTGAAACGGGAAGCTGCATACCGTGACCGGAGAAACGCACCTTTGAATTTGCAATATTTATACCCTGCGCGCTGTCGAAAAGCTGCACCAAAACATTGGAGCCGTTGATCTCAAGCACACGGCAACGGCGTACTTCGCCGCCGGGCAACTCAATTTCTCCCAGCTCGTCGTACTTTACGCCGTCCACCTTTTTTACCAGCATAAGAGGGCCGGCGACCTCTTCGATAGTCTTATATTCTCTTACCATCAGTCATCGCTCCTCTCGCTGATAAGCGCCGCAAGCTCGGCATCAAGCTGTTTTTCAATATCCGCATACTCCTGCTCGAAGCGGTCTGCGGGCGCAGCCTTTGCGCGTCCGATGCGCTCTCTTGCGGGAAGTTCGGATATTTTCTGTACATCGGCGCCCGCCTTTATAGCCTCCGATGCCTTGTCTCTGAAGGACAGTATAAGGCGCGCCAGCGCAAACTGCTGTTTAAGCGGCGTGTAAGCGTCCGTGTCGGAAAAAGCGTTCTGCTGCAGATAGTCCTCACGCACGGACTGCGCCGTCTCCAGTGTAAGCCTGTCTTCGGCGGAAAGAGCGTCCACGCCCACCAGCTTCACAATTTCGTCAAGCTCGGACTCCGCCTGAAGAATACGCGATATTTCGGCTGAAATATCCGACCACCGGGAATCTATATTATCCTTGAACCACTCCTCAAGCCTGTCCTTGTAAAGGGAGTAGGAGGTAAGCCAGTTTATGGCGGGGAAATGGCGCCTGTACGCAAGGCTTGCGTCAAGACCCCAAAACACCTTGACTATACGGAGCGTCGCCTGAGACACGGGCTCCGAAATATCGCCGCCCTGAGGGGACACCGCGCCGATAGCCGAAAGGGAGCCGTGCCGTCCGTCGCTGCCCATGCACACCACATCTCCCGCTCTCTCGTAGAACTGAGCAAGACGGGAGGTAAGATAGGCAGGATAGCCCTCGTCTCCGGGCATTTCCTCAAGCCGTCCGGACATCTCACGCAAAGCCTCCGCCCAACGGGAGGTGGAATCCGCAATAACCGCCACGGAATAGCCCATATCGCGGAAATACTCCGCAATGGTAATACCCGTATATATGGACGCCTCACGCGCCGCAACGGGCATGTCGGAGGTGTTGGCAATAAGCACCGTGCGCTTCATAAGAGTCTCGCCGCTGCGGGGGTCTATGATCTCGGGAAACTCGCCCAGAACATCCGTCATTTCGTTTCCGCGCTCGCCGCAGCCAATATATACCACCAAGTCAACATTGGACCATTTTGCAAGCTGATGCTGAACCACCGTCTTACCGGAGCCGAAAGGTCCGGGAACGCAGGCGGTACCGCCCTTTGCAATGGGGAAAAGCGTATCTATAACACGCTGACCTGTTACCATAGGCTCGGAGGGGGGCAGCTTTTCGCGGTAAGGACGGCTGCGCCGCACCGGCCACTTCTGCATAAGCGTCAGAGGCACTTCCCCGTTTTCGGTTTCAAGCACACCTATCCTGTCCGTAACTGTGTACTCGCCGGAAAACAGCTCCTTAACCGTGCCGCTCATGTTGGGCGGGATCATGATCTTGTGGCGGATGACCTCAGTCTCGTCCACAAAGCCCACGATGTCGCCGCCGGACACTTGTGTTCCGGCCTTGACGGAAGCGGTAAATTTCCAGTTTTTATCTCTGTCCAGCGCAGGCAGGTCAATACCCTTCTGAATATTGGAGCCGCATACCTCCATCATCTTTTCCAGAGGGCGCTGAATGCCGTCGTATATATTTGTAACGATGCCGGGACCAAGCTCCACGGACAGGGGCATACCGGTGGATACCACGCGCTCGCCGCGTCCCAGTCCCGCGGTCTCCTCATAAACCTGAATGGAGGCGCGGTCACCGTGCATCTCGATTATCTCGCCGATAAGCTTTTTGTCGCCTACATGCACCACATCGAACATATTGGCTTCCTTCATGCCCTCGGCAATAACGAGAGGTCCCGAAATCTTTACGATCCTTCCTTCAACCATACTGTAATGTCCAAACCTTTCCGTCCGGGTATCGCGCCCGCAGTGCGGCGCCGCAATACAGCCGTTACTGTTCTTTGTTGCTGTTCTTTGTTACTGTTCTTTGAAAATAATATCCGCGCCCACAGCCCGCTCCACAGCGGACTTGAGCTGAGTGATACCGTAGCCGCCTCCCGCCTCGGGCAGGGGGATGACTGCGGGAATGGTGTCGCCGGAGTATTTTGCGATCTCCTCCGGTATGAGCTGTGCTACGGAGGGCACCATATATATGACGGCGCAGCCGTCGTTCTTTGCAGCCTTTAGACTTTCCACCGCCTGAGCGGCGTCAGCCGCTTCGTAAATGCTGAAGCCTGCGGCCATAAAGCACATAACGCGCTCGCGCTGACCGATGATACCTATTTTATACATAAGCTCTGCGCAGCCTCCCTCTCATTTCATCGGCTCGTCCGCCCTTCATTCCGGCTTCGATAATACGGCAGTTGGTCATTTCCGCTTCTCTTATAAGGAGATAGCGCACTGCCACCTCGGGGCCGAAGGGCTTGAAACGGTAGCCGTTTGCAAGAGACAGCACCGCCTCGTCAATAACCTTTTCCGCCTCCGAAAAGCTCTTCTGCTTTGCCGCAATGCGCACAGCAGACGCCGAAGTGCTGCCTGCGGGAACCTTTGCGGCAACGGTATCCGCGTCCGCACAGCCGCCGTCGGCGGCAAGAAAAGCGGACAGCGGAATGTCTCCGCCGGGCACGAAAGCTCTTTTCATAAGGGATGCCGCAACTTCGGCGGGAAGCTTTTGAGAAGCGAGCCTTTGCGCCGTCATGAAATTTACACCGTCGGCGCGAAGAGTCACCGTCTTGCAGATAAGCTCAACGCCGTCCCTGTCGGCTTCCTCTCTCATGTCCGCAAAGCAGGCAGAGTCAAGAATAAGGTCGATACAGCGAACCTCTCCCGTTTTGCGATACTGCGCCAAAGCCTCCCCGGCCGCCTTGTTCATGTGTGGGGGAAGCCCCTCAAAGGAGGAGCTTTCGGCTCCGGCAACGATCTTTTCCGGACTTACCGTACCGCAGGAAAACAGAAGTCCTTCAGCGCTCACCCCGCGCAGAACGCATTTCAGAGCGGTTTTTATGTTGGTACAGTCGTATTTGTATAAAAGCGGGCAGAACACGGAAAAATCCGGCACCGCGCTTTTTATATTGTCCACAGCCTCACAAAGCGCCGCGTCGTAAACATCGGCAGTGTCCCCGCCCTTTGAAGCAAGACGGTACACCTCCCTGACGGCAGCTCGCAGAGCCGCGGAATCCGCCGCCTCCGAAAAGCGCGCAAGACGCTCCGCGGGTGTGCCCGCGCCGTCCGACGCCTTCAGAAAAGAGGAGGCGAACATATATTCTCTGTCTTTGATCATATCAGCTTCCTCCGAAAGCGGCGCTCACTGAGCCGCTCCGGCATCGCCGGAGGACGCGTCGGGAGCAAAAAGGACAGCGGCGATCTTCGCTTCGCACTTTTCCCTCTCTCCCGCCACTACCGCGCTGACGGAGCAGTTTGTCTCAATATCGCCGTAGCGAAGTATCAGTCCGCCGGAAATATCGGCGCAGTCCTCACTGACGGAGATGACCGTCTTGCCGAGGGAGGCGGACTTGCGCTTCAGAAACGCCTTTGCCGCCTTGACTACGGTCTCGGCACGTTTTTCTTTATCTGCGCTGTTAAACACCGCCGTAAAATCAAGGCACCAGTCGTCGCTGTCTCCGTAGGTTTCCCTGAGACGGCGCACGGTCTCCAGTCTCTCCTCCACCGCGTCGGCAAGAAGATGTCCGCAGAACACGCAGTAATCCTCGTCGGAAAGCTCACAAAGATAACGCTCCGCCTCGGAAAAGGCGCGGTTTATCATACCCACACGGGCGGCGAGCATTATCTCACGGCGTTTCATCTCTGCCGCGGAATAAGCTCTTTCCACCGTGGCAAGGCTCTCCCGCTTTGCGCGGGCGGCGGCGCCGTCAGTGACGGTAGCGGCACGCTCCTCGGCGTCACGGATCACTGCGTCGCATTTCTCCTGTGACTGGCGCAGAACAGCCTCCGCCTTTTCTGCGGCCTCGCTTTTGATTTTTTCAATTATTTTGTCAAGATTCTGCATCTTATCAAAGTCCAAACCCTTCCATACTGTTTTTCAGCGGCAGTGCGTGCAAAACGCGCCCAAAGTCTGCCGCAGGTACTTCTTCAAGACAGGGATACGCCAAAGTCTTCCTATCAGAGAGAGAAGGTAAGGATAGGCAGGAGGGATACCAGCAGAGCGAAGATAGCGTAGGTCTCAACCAG
>JBJDYY010000020.1:0-6543 GCA_051867715.1 Candidatus Avispirillum sp. | reverse complement strand
CGCCTGAAACTTTTTCGCATTGTAAAGCTCCACCCATTCATCGGCGGGCACAGAGTACGGTTCTTTTGAAAAATCGAAGCCGAGCCTGCAATAGTATTCTTCCACGGGGAAAGTGAAAATATCCTGAAATGCGGCTTTTCCGGAAAGTTGCGGCAGAGTGCGCCGTCCGAGCACAGTGTTTATTGAATCTATACTTATCTGAGTATCATCAATAACAGTACCGTTAAAATCCCAGATAACAAGTTCGTATTTTGCCATAATATGTCCTTTTTGTCTTTTTTGATTATTTTATCCTATTTTGTGTGTCGGGTCAAGCCGTAACGCATATAATTTCATAGAAGCCGAAAACCGTTCTTTCGAAAAACTGCAAAGCGGGGTAAACATATGGAAACATTGCTGCTGATACTGGCGATTCTGTCCGCCGCCGTACTTAATGCCGACACGGTGCAGCATTTTCCTGATCCCTTGTCAAAAAAAGAGGAAGCTGAACTGCTTTGCCGTATGAAAGAGGGGGACGCAGACGCTAGGGAGGCGCTTATAGTTCACAATCTGCGCCTTGTTGCCCATATAGTGAGAAAATACTACTCCTGCCGCGACGCGCAGGACGATCTTATTTCCATAGGCACCATAGGTCTTATAAAAGCGGTAGACACCTTTGACCCCGGTAACGGCACCCGTTTTGCCACTTACGGTGCAAAATGCATCCAGAACGAAATTCTTATGCATTTCCGCTCCAAAAAGAAAGCGCAGAACGATATATCCATATATGAGACTATCGACACCGACCGCGACGGAAACCCGCTTACATATATGGACATAATCCGCTGTGAAGACACAATAGCCGACGACCTGCATACAAAAATGCGCGTCAGTGCCGCCCTCGGTTACATAAAAGACAAACTGGGGGAGCGGGAACGCAGTATTATCGTGATGCGCTACGGTCTTGACGGAAAAGAACCGCTGACACAGCGTGAGACAGCGCAGAAGCTGGGCATATCCCGCTCCTATGTTTCCCGTATTGAAAATAACACTCTGCGCGAAATATATAAATATATGAACGGCGAAACGCGGTAAAACAGCTAAAAAATACCGCACGCCATAACATAATTTAACTAAAGGATTGATTTAGTATAAAAATTGTGTTATTATATAAACAAATATATTAAATTGGAGGATTATGGCTTGAAGATAAAAATTTTGTCAGCGCTGCTTCTGTGCGTGCTGCTCCTGAGTTCCTGCGGGCTTCGCCCCGTCGGTTCCGAGGACAAGCCTTCGGACAGCACCGCGCCGCAGAGCGAGCCCGTCACCTCTGGCACCGCCGCCGATACCGACCCGCCGGAAGAAATACCGGAAACAAATGTTTCTTTTGCAGGCTGCGGCGACAATATTATCTACTACGGCACATACCGTGATGCCGCGGCTCAGGCTTCCTCCGACGGCAGAAACTATAATTTCTCCCCCATATACGAAAATGTAAAAGAGCTTATAAGCTCCGCAGACATAGCCTTTATAAATCAGGAAACTCCCGTGTCGCAAAGCTTTGCGCCGGAGTCGTATCCCACTTTTAACAGTCCCGTTGAGCTTTGCTCCGATGTAATGGGTGCAGGCTTCGATGTAATCAACCTCGCAAATAACCATATGCTTGATAAAGGCGCCAAGGGAATTCGTGACTCCTACGATAACTGGAACAGCCACGGAGCCTTTGTAGTGGGCTGTTACGAGGAAAAGGACAGCGGAAGATACATCTCTTATCTCGAAAAGAACGGCATAAAAATTGCTTTTGTTTCCTACACTTACGGCACCAACCTCAATGAAGATCCCGCCAAAGAGGGGCTGTGGGCGCCTTATCTTAAACAGTCTGATGTTGCCGGCGATGTAGCAGAAGCGAGAGAAAACGCCGATTTCGTCATCGTCAGCGTACACTGGGGCGACGAGGGCGCAATGCAGCCAAATGACGAGCAGAAAAAGTACGCCGATATAATGGCAAAAGCGGGCGCCGATGTAATAGTAGGACACCATCCCCATGTTATCCAACCTGTTGAATGGCTTGAAGGGAGAGACGGCAAGAAATGTCTCTGCGTTTATTCTCTCGGCAATTTTGTCCATGAGCAGGCATACGACTACAACGTTCCCGGCGGAATTATTACCTTCGATATAGTCAAAAACAGCAGCGGCACATCTGTCAATAACCCACAGTTCATCCCCACCGTCTGCCATTACCCGGCAAATTTCTATAATAACAAAGTGTACCTTCTGAAGGATTACACCGAGGAGCTTGCCGCTTCCCACGCGGTACGCACCTATTATAACAACCCCATATCCCTTGCATCTCTGAAAAAATATGTGACCGATACGGTAGACAGCGAATTTTTGCCGGATTATATGAAATAAAAATATAAAAGGACATAAAAATATATGGACATAACAGTAGTGCTTCCGTCGTACAAGCCCGACGAAAAGCTCCTATCCACTGTGGAAGATCTTGAAGATGCAGGATTTGACGACATTATAGTAGTAGATGACGGGGGCGGCGAGGAATGCAGGAAGTATTTTGACATACTCCGCAAAAAGAGCACCTGTACAGTTCTGACCCACACTGAAAACCGGGGCAAAGGAGCGGCGCTGAAAACAGCTTTCAAATGGTATGCAGAGAACAGGAACACGGTCGGAGTCGTCACGGTAGACGGTGACGGTCAGCACCGGCCGGAAGATGTAAAAGCCGTATCCGAGGAAATGCTCAGAACAGGGAACATTGTATTGGGCGTGCGAGATTTCTCGCAGAATAATGTACCCGCCCGAAGCCGATTCGGCAACAGAACGACATCCCTCGTATTCCGCCTGATTGTAGGAATTAAAGTCAGCGACACACAGACAGGGCTACGCGCCTTTCCCGCCGTACTCATACCGGTAATTTCAGAAGTTTTAGGAGACCGCTACGAGTACGAAACAAATGTGCTCCTGACAATGAGAAGGCAAAGATTGCCATTCACCGAGATCAAAATCAAGACCGTCTATCTTGAGGAAAACAAAAGCTCCCATTTCAGAGCCTTCCGTGACTCAGCAAAAATATACGGACTAATATTCAAATACATTATAACCTCCTCATTTATTAAATTTATGGGAAGCTCCATGGTCTGCTATGCGCTCGACTGGCTGCTGTTTACCGGCCTGCATTATTGGCTCAGCGGCATATTCGGTGAAAACAGTATGGCAGACACTGCAATATCCACTGTCAGCGCCCGCATAGTTTCATCTATGCTGAATTTCTTTATAAACAGGCATATATTCAATAAAGGCGGCGGAAAGCTCGGTTGGACTATGGTCAAATACTATATGCTTGCGGCGTGCATACTTTGCGTAAGCACCGTATCACTCCATTATGCCTCCCTCGGTCTGTCCAGTTTTGACTGGATAAGCAATACCTTCGGCGAAAAATGGCTTCAGCCGCTGATAAAACTGCCTATCGACTTTGTCCTGTACCTTGTAAGCTACAATATCCAAAGAAAATTTGTATTCAAAAAGGCTGGTAACGCTTAATGGAAAGTGATTTCAAGGAGAACTATATAAGAGAACAAAAGGAGCAGGCGGCGGCAAGACAGGCTCGCCTTGCAAAAATAGGAATGTCCCCCGATGCCGCTCACAGCAATGCAGAGCCCGCTCCTAAGCGCACCGCACAGACTTCGGGAGCAGGCGGACAGCGCAGACCCACCGCGCAAAGCCCGCAGAGACCCAGACCTACACCGGTGCGCCCCGCAAATACCCCGAGCAGAGGGTATTCAAATCAAAGTACTGCGCCGTCTGCACCAAGAAGCGCATATGACAGCATGGCTGCGGGCACATACCGCACTCCATCCGCACAGCAGGGAGCACAGAACGCATCCCACGAAGCGCCTCGCAGAGCTCCCGCACCCAATGCGGCTCCGATACAGAGAAATGATTCGGGAGCACAGCAGGTATCACAAATGCAGGGAAAAGTACCGTCGACAGCACCCCGACCCGCAGCACAGCGCCCCGCGTCTGACGAAAGCGCACAGCAGCCTGCATATATGAACAGACGCCCCGCAGCACAAAACGCACAAGCTCTGCAGTATTCACAGAGTGCACGAAATGCGCAGGGGGATCCGACATCGCAAGTACCTCACGGAAATGCACCCCGGCGCCGCGCCGCCCTTGAAGATACGGATTCTCACATTTTCAAGAAGAATCTCAGCGAAAGCGAAAGCCGCGCCATGATGTTCGCCCTGACGGGTGAAGCGAAAAATCCCGATAACGGCGGCGATGTTGATGTTATAGATATGGGAAGAACGGGAAGTATCCGACGCACCTCCGCCTCCCGCGGATATACGGGCAAAAAGAAAGCAGGAGCCGGCACATATATAGGCAGAAGCTTTTTCGTCCTGCTTACCGCAGTAATTATGGCGGTAGTGCTTGTATATACGGCGCTTCTTACTGTTGCATACGGTCCCAGCGAGACCGTCCGCAATCTTTTGGTCAATTCCGCAATGCAGGCAAGCGCAACAAAATGGGTACCTTATCTTGTGCTTTCAAAAGACAAAGTTGCAGCTATCCTTGCCGACAGCGAAAAAGTAGTTGAGGATGTGGTGTCCATAGACGATTACGGAGACAGTAGCGCAGATATTACCGAAGACGAGTGGGCAAACGCCCAGGACGGTATGATTTTCGAGACCGTCAACGGCACCACTTATAAAGCGTATGTACTGCTTGTCAAGGATCCTACCCGCGTTTTCGTGGGCACTTCCACCGACGATTTTTCAAACTCCACCGCCGGAGTAAACATTTTCCAGGCTGCCGACAGATACGGAGCTGTAGCATGTATTAACGGCGGCGAATTCCTTGATAACGGCGGCCACGGCTCCGGATATGCCCCGCTCGGACTTACATATTCACAGGGAAAGTGCGTCTTTGATGACGGCTCCAAAAAGACCTTTATGGGCTTTACAAACGAAAACAAGCTTATAGTTAAAGAGGGTATGACCCAGAAAGAAGCCAACGAACTGGGAGTTAGGGACGCCGTATCTTTCCAGACCGGTAATACCCTTATTGAGCGCGATGGCGACGAGCTTAAATTCTATTATCAGGACGGAAATACGGGAACCTCTCAGCGCACGGCTATCGGTCAGCGCGACGACGGAACCGTTATAATGATAGTCACCGACGGCAGAACCGCATCAAGCCTCGGAGCCACCCATAACGATATGATAGACCTGATGGTTTCCTACGGCGCAGTTTCCGCGGGTATGCTTGACGGCGGCTCCTCCGCAATGATGTTTTACAGAGACTATTACGATAAGTATGAGGTAGACAAATCCACCCTTGACCAGTATCAGCTTCAGGGACTAGTCAATAACTATAAGGCTTTCACAAACCCCAGAAGAATACCCACCTTCTTCATGGTAAAGCCGGAAGCGTAAGGAGTATTTCGCATGAAAGCAAAAAAATCTGTTTTCTGGAAAATATACTGGGCTGTTGTAGCCCTGTTTCTGGTGGCTCTTGCTGTGCTTGTCATAATGGGTATCAATTGGATGCGCGGCTACGAGGCGGCACAGCCGAAGCACCTTGCCAAAGAGACCTTTGAAAATGTATTCGCTGATTTTGACGCGGACAGATATGTGGATATGTGCAATTCAAGCGGCTCAAAATTTGAGACAAAAGATAATATCGTCGCATATCTTGAAAACGCCGCAAGCGGAAAAACGCTTGAATACATGCGGGTTTCCTCCACCGATAAAACGACATATAAGTACATAGTAAAAGCCGGAGACGAAAAAATAGCATCCTTCCTGCTGAAAGAAAAAGAGAACAGCAAATCAAAGTTCAAAGAATACGAGGCAGGCGGCTATGAAGTCTTTACAGGTTCAAAGTCAGCGGTGTCAGTCACCGCACCCAAAGGCTATAAAGTCTATGTAAACGGCGTCGAGGTCGGAGAAGACTGCATAACCGAAAAAGACATAGAAACAGACTCCTGCAAGCATATGCCCGAGGGAGTCAGCGGTGTATATCTTGAAAAATACAAAGTAACGGGACTCATAAGCACCCCCGAAATCACAGCAACCGACGCGGCAGGAAGCAGCGCGGAAGTGACAAGTGAGAAAAAGGGCATATACAGCGTTACCCTTAACAGTGACGAAGCTCTCAAAAACGAATATAACGACTATATTCTTGAGGCTATCAAAAAATACGCCGTCTATATGCAGTATGACTCCACCGTGGCAGTAATGGGCTTCGGTCAGATAAAAGGCTATTTTGACCCGTCCTCCGAGCTTTACGAGGATATAAGAACGGTGGAGAATAATTTCGTCATAGAGTATTCAAGCTATGAGTTTGCCGACGAGAAAACCTCGGAATATGTGCGCTACGACGACAATACTTTCTCCTGCCGGGTAAGCTTTACCCACATACTGCACCGTACCGGCAACCCCGATTATAAGGATTTTCTTGATATGACGGTATATCTCAGAGATGTCAACGGAAAATACCTTATATACGCCATGAGCCAGAACTGAGGAGGGAACAGAATAATGG
>JBJDYY010000019.1:0-28677 GCA_051867715.1 Candidatus Avispirillum sp. | reverse complement strand
ATATTATATTATGATATTTCGTTGTAATTGTGCTGTTCCGTCGCTAAGGCACAAAGAAAAAACAGCCGAGAGGCTGTTTTTTCTTTGGAGGCTCCCCCGTTTTCCTGAAGCGACAGCGAAGCGGCGGTTCTAATCTGATTCGCACGCTTGCGCCGCCGGGGGCGGATGAAGCAATCGGGCGAATACGGCAGCGGTCGAAATTTGCCGCTGAGCTTGCGAGGCGGAACAAATTTCGGGTACCGCAACGAGTAGTGACGCTTTCGGCGAGTGATATTGCTTCGCAGCGATATTCGGCATCGCTTTACGAAGTAAAAATATCACTTTGTGCGACAGCACAGAATATTACTTCCCATTTACCGTCATTACGGCAATTCACTTGAATTCCAAATGAGTTTGTGCTATATTTATTATGTGATTTGTATTACAATTTAAGGAGGTAAAATGATGAAAAAGTTGGCAGCAGCATTTATTTCTCTTGTTTTGGTTATTTCTTTAGCGGGATGCAGTATACCAAAAGATGATGTGCTTGATTCTCTGGGCAAGTATGAATCAAAGCAATTTTTTACCAGCGGCGGTTTTCAGGATTTTACCGATTATGCGAAGTACTGCTTTGACAGTGTTGACTTTTCGGACAATTCTTATTTTCAGATCATTACGGAAAGCAGCAGGGAGAACCTGGAAGCACATATTGACGATTTTGAAAATTGGATACAAGCGATAAGTGATACTGACGCTGATAATGAAGTGGTTGTAAATTACGATTTTGACCGTTCGATAATATCCGATGCGGATTATGTTTATATATATGATGATCCGGATTACGCCGAATTCGGAAATTATAATGTCTATTATTTTGATGTTGAAACAAACATCTTATATTATTTCCATAATAATATATAAGTCAAGGAAAACAGCACAGCTTGTGCAAGCATTCGTGTTATGATGTTTTTTATGCCAACATTGCAAAGGAAGACTGAAAATGAACATAAACGATACGGAATTCTGGACGGCATTGGATGAATTGGTTAATCATTCGGAAATAATCATCGACAGACCGAAAGGAACGGCACACCCTAAATATCCAAGTTTTGTTTATCGTGTTGACTACGGATATCTGAAAGACACTTCTTCAATGGACGGTGCGGGAATTGATGTCTGGGTTGGCAGCGACGGCAAAAAGATCGATGCAATTATGTGCATTGTCGATTTGCTGAAAAAAGATTCCGAGATAAAAATTCTGATTGGCTGTACGGAAGAAGAAAAGGCCATAGTATACGAGACACACAACGAGACAGAGTTTATGAAAGGCATACTGATACGGCGCTGAAGCAATAGGCGGGTTCCGGCAATGCTTGCTTCTTTCAACTTGATAAAAAAGCCGCATCATAAAACAAGGCGGTAAAGGGAGTTAATAATGGCATGCACCAAAGATAATGAAAATTTTCCTATTCCGATTTACAATGAGGAGTATGATTGTGATGTTTTAAGGTCGGATGTTATTCGGATTATTCCGGATAAAGTATATAAGTTTATTATAACCTTAGAAACAACAAACGGAGAATACAAACTTATTCCTACAATAACCTTACCAGAGAAAAAAGGTTATATGAAAACAAAACAGGCGGACGGGTTATATATGTTAAGTCCCATGCTAAGTTCGACACATTCAGTATGTGAAATTGAACTTTTATCTGAATTGGGTTGTATTGATATATCATATCACTGTGAAGCTTATGACCATCGCAACAAAGCTTTTTGGGGAAGCAGTAAGCTATTTCGTCCATTAGGCATGAAAAAAGAAATAGTATCTCCCAATAAGGTACGTTATTATTGTACCGATTTACATTCCGATTCGTTTGAACAAATGGTGTTTACAACAGAATGGATGGAGATATATTCGAAAGCCAAGGAAATAAGATGATGTAAGGATGAATATGGATGAATATTACAGATCACTTAATTCATGAACGACCTGCGTTGTTGGTTAGATATGTTATATATTTCATAATAATTGTAATAGGTGTTTTTTAAGGAATAAAATTCAAACGCAAAAAGGATTAGCTTCTTATCTTATGATAGAGGTACTCTTGCTAAATCTATGGCAAGAGTACTTTCTATGCATTTGCATACTTGTATGATACTGAAAATAATTGAATAGATATGTATGCCGCTTCCACCAATATGATGTGTGCATACGATACATCAGACGTCAGAAGCCGTTTAGTATGGAGCAACAGCCATCTGTCTGTGATAACAACCTATGCATACGCCGCTGAAACAGTAGGCGGGTTCGGCAATGCTTGCTTCTTTCAACCTGATAAAAAAGCCGCATCAGCAAACAGCTGAGGCGGCTTTTTGTCAGGCTTTACCGTGCGAATTTCAGCGGAATATTCCGAATGAGTCTTTTTCAAAGCTTGAAATTTATCCCCACCTGAAGTTTTCTTTTCCGGCGGCGAGCTCAAAATGGTATTTGGCGATGCCGAGATCCATTTTAGTGTAAAATCCGATGCCGGCTTTTGCCGAGACCGTGTTTTCCTTTTGAGTAAAGCGGAATTTTTGCTGATTGACGGCGGTGGGGGCAAGCAGTGCCGCTTCCACTCCCGATTTGAACCATTCCGGGGATGATTCGTTTATATTTGACACCGCGGCGGCTTCCTTTGAACGGTGAGGCACGCCGAGGTTTGCTCCGGTGCCTACGGCGATGACAGCCGCAAGCTTTTCTCCCTTTCCGATTTCAAAGGCTTTCGGTATCTTTTTATATGACATGGCGACCCAGCAGGTATTAAGTCCCGCTTTCTGCGCTGTCAGCACGATTCTTTCACCGTAGAAGCCGCATTTTTCGTCAAGGTCGGTGCATCTTTTGCCCACAAGGGCGATATAGTTTCTGACGCCGCTGAACTTTCCGTAGTGAGCCATAAAGCAGTCAAAGGCTTTAGGTTCGTCGGTAACAAGCTGAATGTGCAGGCCGCTTTCGCTGTTGCAGGCGGAGATTTCGGCGCGCAGTATTTCCTCGGTGCCTTTATCAAGGGGGATATCCTTATATCGGCGCACGCTGTGCCGGTTTTTCATTGCTTCGTAAAGCTCTGCTTCCATAAACATTACTCCTTTTTATATACGGCTCTGCGCCGCTTATCGGTCAGGCGCTTTTTTATTTTTTCGTTTTTGTGTTCTTTTTGGCAGCCGGACAGCCGGAGCAGTCTGAACATCCGCAGCCGCAGCCTCCGCCGCGCTTTATGCGCCCTCTTACGGAAAAGAATACTGCGGCGGCGATTGCTGCCGCTACTGCTATCAGGACTGCAATATCAACCGCGCTCACAGGAACAGACCTCCTATATTATATACGAGGAATGCGGCGACCCACGCCACCGCACATTGCAGAATTACTACGCCGAGGGTGGTAAGGCGTGAGTTGAACTCGCGCCTGAAGGACGCGACGGCGGCAACGCAGGGAGTATACAGCAGGGTGAACACCAGAAAGCTGCATGCTGCGAGGGTTGAGGGGAAGACTGAGGGCAGCACGGTATACAGAACGCTTGCGTCACAGCCTATAAGAACGGCAAGTGTTGACACTACCTGCTCCTTAGCTATAAAGCCTGAGATAAGGGCGGTGGAGAAGCGCCAGTCGCCGAAGCCAAGAGGCTTGAAGATTACGGATATAGCCTGCCCCACATTCGCCAGCATACTTTCCGTGGAGTCGGAAACGGGATTCAGGTGATAGTCAAAGCTCTGCAAAAACCATATAACAACGGTTGCGATGAAAATAACGGAAAAGGCACGCTGCAAAAAGTCGCGGGCTTTCTCCCAAAGCAGCAGTCCCACGCTGCGGGGAGAGGGCAGGCGGTAATTGGGAAGCTCCATTACAAAGGGCACCGGCTTTCCGCGAAAAGCCGTTCCCTTCAGCAGCAGCGCCATAAGTATACCCAAAATTATGCCCGTGAAATACAGGACGAACATTACTATTGCACCGTGACCGGGGAAAAAGGCGGCGGTGAACACGGCGTAAATGGGTATTTTCGCCGAGCAGCTCATAAAGGGAACCAGCATCATGGTCATTTTGCGGTCGCGGTCGGAGGAGACGGTGCGGGTCGCCATAACGGCAGGCACGGAGCAGCCGAAGCCTATGAGCATGGGCACAAAGGAGCGCCCCGACAGACCGAGACGGCGCAGGGGCTTATCCATAACGAAGGCGATGCGCGCCATATAACCCGTGTCCTCAAGTATGGACAGGAAGAAAAACAGGGTGACTATAATGGGCAGAAAGGACAGCACGCTGCCCACGCCGTTGAATATGCCGTCGATTATCAGACTGTGAATTACCTCGTTCAAACCGAATGAAGTCAGAGCGCGATCAACTATGTCCGTAAGCTGTCCGATGCCCGCCTCCAGCAGGCGCTGAAGAGCCGCGCCGATAACATTGAAGGTAAGCCAGAAAACAAGCATCATGACCCCGAGAAAAACGGGGATAGCCGTATATTTTCCGGTAAGTATCTTATCAATTGCCACGCTGCGGCGGTGCTCGCGGCTTTCGCTTGCCTTAACGACGGCGGAGGCTACCACGCTTTCGATGAAGCAGTACCGCATATCCGCCAGCGCCGCGTTGCGGTCAAGTCCCGATTCACTCTCAAGCTGAACGAGACAGTGCTCTATAAGCTCCCGCTCGTTTGTATCAAGGCGCAGTTTGTCTGCGATGTCGCTGTCGCTTTCAATAAGCTTTGAGGCGCAGAAGCGCAGGGGGAGTCCCTCCTCCTCGGCGTGATCCTGAACCAGGTGCATAACTGCGTGGATACAGCGGTGGCATGGGGAGTCGGAGGCGCAGAAATCGGCGCGCACGGGCAGCACATGATGCTTTGCCGTATCAACGGCGCGGTCAATAAGCTCCGACACGCCCTCGCCCTTGATGGCGCTGATGGGTACTGCGGGGATTCCCAGTTCGCGGCTCATTTTTTCAATATCCACGGTGCCGCCGTTGGCGCGCACCTCGTCCATCATATTAAGAGCCAGTACCATGGGCACATTAAGCTCAAGAAGCTGCATGGTAAGATACAAATTGCGCTCTATATTGGTGGCGTCGATGATGTTTATGATACAGTCGGGTTTTTCGTTCAGTATGTAGTCGCGGGTGACTATTTCCTCCTGCGTATAGGGGCGAAGGGAGTATATGCCGGGCAGATCCACCACGGAATATCCGCCGAAGCCGCGTATTTCTCCCGTTTTCTGCTCCACCGTCACTCCGGGGAAGTTGCCCACATGACAGCGCATACCGGTAAGCGCGTTGAAAAGCGCGGTTTTGCCGCAGTTCTGGTTTCCCGCAAGCGCAAATTTCATAATTGCGATTTATCCTTTCCCAATGACATAAAAACTTTGCTGACTTTGCCGCTATGGCGGCCGCCGTATATAGCGCGGATTCAGACGGAGCTTCTGCGTTTTCTTTTTCTGCCGTACTTTACGACGGGAGGCTCCTGCGGCTTCTTATTTTCGACTATCTTTACGGTTATATTTGCCGCGTCCTCAAGACGCAGGGTAAGCTCGTAGCCGCGAATAAGTATTTCAATGGGATCCCCCATGGGTGCGACTTTTCTGAGGGTAAGAACAGTGCGGGGAATAAGCCCCATATCTATAAGCCGGTTGCGCAGAGACCCCTCGCCGCCTACGGCGACGATTTCGGCTGACTGCCCCACCTTCAGTTCTTTAAGTGTCATAGGACATCTCCTCTTTTTGCTTATATATATGATTTTATTTGAAAAATAAAGACGATTAGCCATTGCTAACTCATTGATATATTACTGCAAAAATCCGTCTGTGTCAATATCTATGGGACGATTTTGTTTATTTTTGATGAAATACGCCGCCCTTTCGCGCTGTATTCCGACATATTTGAAGCGTAAATACAAAGCTGCCGAAATCGGTGTGTAAAATTCACAATTGTTTATATAATTTTAACAAAAAGTATGGACATTTTGACGGGAGTATGGTATAATATAACTGTCAAAGGGGAACAGGAAGCGCCGGCAGCGCGCCGTCCCCTGACAAATAAAGAAAAGGGTGGGCTGAAAGTATGAAAATCACCATCAATGCACGCAAGGTAACGGTAAGCCGCGATCTTTCGGATCATATCGAAAAAAAGCTTGCCAAATTTGACAAATTCTTCCCCGGAGAAGCGGAGGCGACCGTCAAGCTCTCACGGGTACGCGATATTGAGCGCGTGGAGGTGACTATTGCGGCAGGACCCTTCCTTTTCCGCAGTGAGGACGAAAGTTCCACTTTTATGAACGCGCTGGACTGCTGTATGTACAGCATTGAGCGGCAGATAAGAAAGAACAAAACAAGACTTGCCAAGAGGCTGCGGGACAATATCCGTATTCCCGAATATGAAAGCGACGATGTGGCGGAGGAGGGAGATTTCCGCATCCGTACAAAGACCTTTACTCTGAAGCCCATGACGGCTGAGGAGGCAATACTGCAGATGAATCTTCTGGGTCACGAATTCTTTATGTTTGCCGATTCCGCAAGCGGAGAAATATGTACCGTTTACAAGCGTCACGACGGCGACTACGGTATGATAATTCCCGAAAAAGGCTGATATATGATTTTTACCGCGCCAGGCGCGGTGCAGACGCCCTTTGCAAAGGTTTGCCCTTTGCAAAGGGCTTTTTGGTATCCCGAAAACCACCCCCTAACGAGGGGTTCAAAAGAGGCTTTTGTCGATGGTTAGTCCCGCCGCAGCGGAGGCTCCCCTGTGTAAGGGGAGCTGGCGCCGAAGGCGACTGAGGGATTGTTTTGGAGGTAGCAGTGTGACAATCCCTCCGTCACGGCCTACGCCGTGCCACCTCCCTTTACACAAGGGAGGCGAAAGTATCCCGACGCATTTGCGGTTGTAGGGCAAATTTGCAAATATAGGAAGTTTCGGTAGCTTTCAGTCCTGCCGCCGGCAGCGGCTTCAGCCGCATAGAAAACCACCGGCTTTGCCGTTGTCATGATTCTGCTTTGAGCCTTGTTTTTCGGAAAAGAAGGGAAGAATGGACTGTGCAGTATCGGTGATGCTTCGGACGGGAGAGAGTATTGTGTATTTTAAGACGACAGCTATTGATTTTTGTTCTGTACAATGATATAATATTACATAATATTGCGTTTTTTTGCTATTGGTTATATACAGGGCTCAAAAAGCGCGGGAAATGCGGAAAAGCTGAGAGCAGACGGCAAAGCGGACAGAGAGAGGAGGCGGCGGATTGGAAGAGAAAAAGAGCGAGAACAAAGGCTTCAGCTTCAGGCTTCTTCGGGAGCTGAAAAACGAGTGGAAGTGGATGTTCGGCTACATAAAGCAATACCGCCTCGGCATTTTTGTAAATGTGATTTTCGGCTTTGTGGGCGTTATTATGGGGCTTGGCAGCGGTGTTGCTTCAAAATATCTCATTGACGCCGTTATCAGCCAAAGTCATACTTTCGTCCGCAGTGCAGTTCTGGTTATATGTCTTGCTCTTTTCCAGATACTACTCCAGGCGGCGGCCTCCCGCGTGGCGTCAAATGTGGGCGCAAGGGTGAGCAGCGAAGTGCGCGGCGATGTTTTCAGCCATATGATGTACGCCCGCGTTGAGGATATAGGAAAATACCATTCCGGCGAGCTTGTAAACAGGCTTGAGGGCGATGTTTCGGCCGTATCCGAAGGCATAGTCGGACTTGTTCCAAACACTGTCATCAGGGTAACGCAGTTTGCCGGCGCTCTCATAATAGTGCTGTATTACGACCCTGTAATGGCAGGACTTGCTCTGCTCAGTGCCCCCGTTATGTTTCTCTGCTCGCGCTATATGATGCGCATGATACGCAAGTATAACACGGAAAGCCGTGAAATGAACGGGCGTATCTTATCCTTCGGAGAAGAAGCGGTGCAGAATTTGCAGACGGTCAAAGCCTTCGGCATAACCCGCGACTATGTTTCCAAGTTTTCGTATCTTTTGGGGCAGTACAGAAAGGTCAGGGTGGATAAAGACAAATTCTCTATTCTCACGACTCTGTGCTTTTCCGTTATAGGACTGGCGGTGTCGTATTCCTGCTACGGCTGGAGCGTATACAGGCTCTGGAACGGAGCCATTACATACGGTACCATGACTTTGTTTTTGCAAATATGCAGCACGCTCACATCCTCGTTTTCGGCTATGGTAGGACTGCTTCCCGGCGCTGTTTCCGTGGCGACCTCGGCGGGGCGTATTATGGAGATCACAAACCTTGCATGCGAAAACGACAGCGACGGAAAGGTTGCCGAGGAGCTTGAAAAAGAGGCGCGCATCTCAGGAATTTCTTTGAAAATCGAAGGCGTAAGCTTTACATACAAGGACGCGACCGCCGCGACTTTGTGCGAGGTGGGGATGACCGCGTCTCCCGGAGATGTCATAGCGCTGGTAGGTCCCTCCGGGGAAGGAAAAACAACGCTGCTGCGGCTTATCCTCGGACTTATGGAGCCTGACTGCGGGACTATTACTTTTGAAGCCGAGGGGGTCGGAAAGCTTACCGCTTCCGACAGCACAAGGCGTCTTTGCTCATATGTGCCGCAGGGCAACAGTATGTTTTCCGGCACGCTTGCCGACAATCTCCGTCTTGTGGCGCCGGAGGCAACTGATGAGGAGCTGCTGGAGGCGCTGGAGATAGCGGATATAAAGGACTTTGTCATGTCTCTGCCCGACGGACTGATGACATCGGTGGGCGAGAGGGGACTGCGGCTTTCTGAGGGACAGTCTCAGCGTATTGCCATTGCAAGAGCGGTGCTGAGAAAATCTCCCGTACTGCTTATGGATGAGATAACCTCCGCTCTCGACCATGAGACCGAGGCGCGGGTGCTGAAAAACCTTATGCGCGCCGACCCGCGCAGAGTGTGCATACTGACCACTCACAGAAAGGGCATTCTCAAGTACTGCACTTCAGTACTGCGCATTGATAAAAACGGCAGACTTACGCCTGAGACGGTGTAATCTGTTATTCATACAACCTGTAAAGGGGCTTCAGATTCAGATGAAGAAAAAATCGAAAAAATTCAGCATAATACTGCTTGTTGTATGCATACTTGCTGCCGCTGTGTATGCAGGCAGCCGCTGGTATATTTCCAGTCTTAAAGATACTACCTCTCCGGAGATAAGCTTTGACAACGATACTTTGAGCGTATCCGTTTCCGTAACGCAGGAGGAGCTTCTGAAAGGCGTATCGGCTTACGACGATAAAGACGGAGATGTGACGGACAGCCTGATGATAGAATCCCTGTCGGCGCTGCTTGACGGCAACCGGCGCATAGTAACCTATGCCGCTTTTGACGGCGACAGCAATGTGGGCAAGGCTCAGCGGCAAATTGTCTATACGGATTATACTTCTCCCCGCCTTTCGCTGACAGAGCCCCTTGTTTCCGCCTCCGCCACCGCAGGCTCCGCTGAGCTTGTTGAGGGGCTCAGGGCAACCGACTGTATTGACGGCGATATTACCGATGAAATGGTGCTGCTGTCTTCAAATGAGGAAATTACGGTAGGCGGCGCTCCTATGAGAGTTGTGAAAATTCAGGTGACAAACAGCTGCGGAGATATTGCGGAAGCGGATATTCCCGTTATGATAAACACCTCCTGGACCTCCGCTGCAAGCGATTGCTATGTGGCTCTCAGCGACTATCTCGTTTATATTGAAAAAGGCGAAAGTTTTGATCCCTTAAGCCTTGTTACCGAAGTCAGGATCAACGGTACCGACGCCGAAGCGTCGCTTCTTTCGGTTGCTACAAACCTTAATACCGAGACGGCAGGTACCTACGCCGTCATATATACCGCCGGAGAGGGCGACGGCGCTATGCAGGTTCCGCTTATTGTGATTGTGAGCGAGTCCCGGCAGTGACCGACAGCGGAGCCGCGAGCCGTTTATGACGCTGATAACAGAAAGGAAATGCCGCCAATGAATGAAGGCTTTGATTTTTCCAATATAGTGCGAAACATCGCCAGACGGTGGAAGGAGATCCTTATGATCGCCCTTATCGCCGCCTTTGCCGCGGGTACGGTTTCCTGTTTTATGTACAGACCGGAATACCGTACCAAGGCTACAATAGTGGTGCTTGAAAAGGAAATGTATAAGTGGAGCGGCGTTTCAAATGCCGAGAACACCGCCGGCATTTTCAGAGAGATCGTTTCCAGCAAGGTGCTGAAAGACAAGGTTGCGGCCTCTCTCGGACTTGACAGTCTGCCCGGCACCGTTTCCTGCAGCAATATCAGAAACACAAATATGATGATACTTACGGTGACGGCGTCATCTCCCAGAGACGCCATGCTGACGATTAACGGGATACTTGAGCATTACAATGAGTTTTCCGAGACTATACTAAGCGATCAGGTGCTTCAGGTGCTTGAAACTCCCAAGGTGCCCGAGACAGTCGTAAATCCCTACAGCGGATGGAGCATTATTATTAAGGTTTTCTTTGCCGCGGCTGTCCTGGAAATACTTATCCTGTTCTTGTATTTTTATCTGCATGACGATATCAAAAACCCGGGACAGATCGAGAAAAAGCTTGATACCAAGCTGATTGCGTCCGTATACCGCGAGAAGAAAAAGCGCGTGCGCAAAGGCGGCGGGGAAATTCTTGTCAGCGCCCCGACCACCAGCTTCGGATATATTGAGACTTTCAGAAAGATTGCAATGAAGGTCTCCTATATGATGAAATCAAAAAAAGCAAAAACCGTGCTTGTCACAAGCGTTTCCGAAAACGAGGGTAAATCAACCGTTGCGGCAAATCTTGCCCTGTCGCTGTCAAAGCAGGGGAAAAAGGTGCTGCTTATAGACGCGGACCTTCGCAGACCCTCCCAGTGCAGAATGTTCCGTCTGAATTACGCCGAAAACGATGTTCAGATAGCGGACATACTTTCCGGAGCAGTTACGGATCCCGCTGCCATAGTCAGATCGCTGAAACAGCCTGATGATACCTCGGTGTATATTATGGCAGGAAACAGGGAACAGCGCCGGGCAACATCGCTTATATCCGGCGGAGGCATAGGAAAGATTATAGGCATTGTAGGCGAGTATGTGGATTATGTGGTCATTGACACGCCTCCCATGTTTGCCGCTGCCGACTCCGAGGAACTTATGCGTATTTCCGACGCCGGAATAATCGTTGTGCGGCAGAACTGTGCTAAAACAAAGGACATTAACGACTGCATAGACATATTCCGCAGCACAGGCTGTGAGCTGCTGGGCTGTATTATGAACGATGTGGATAACAGTATTGCCGGTTCCGTCGGTTACGGAGGGGACGGGTACTATTACCGTTACGGCTACGGCTACCGTTACCGAAGAAATTACTACGGTAACTCATACTACGGAAAAGGGGGCAGCCGGGAGTGAAAGAAGAGCGCGATGTGAGTGCGGAGAGAGAGACTCTCAACGCCGGTTCACTGCTTGAGGATTTTCTGAAAACGCTGAAAAGACTTTGGTATATTGTCCTTATAGTCACTCTCCTTGCGGGAGGAGCTATGTACGGCTGGTCAAAATACCGTTTTGTACCTCAGTACCGCAGTCAGGCGTCTTTTGCGGTCGATACCAGTACAAGCTCGGTTATGGGAGACGGCTCTCTGGTAATGGAACAGATCAAGGAATCGCTTCCGTATGTGCTAACCTCGGAGCATATGAAAAATCTGGTCTGCTCGGAGCTTGGGCTTGACAGCTTCCCCGCTTCTATTGAGGTGTCGGCAAATGAATACGCCAATCTGTATACTCTTACGGTTACTGCCGACGACCCCAATATGTCAAACGAAATACTTCAGTCATTGCTTGGCAACTTTCCCCGCGCAAGTGTTTATGTAATGGGACGAGTTTCTCTGAAAACGCTTGACGTTTCGGGCGTGCCCACAGAACCATACAACAGCCGCGAATGTATTCAGAACGCGGAAAGAGGCGCGATTTGCGGACTTATAGCGTCGGTGATATTTGTATTCATACGCTCTCTTTACTCGAAAACGGTATGCGACCCCGAGGATTTCAAGAAAAATCTGAATCTTATCTGCATTGCCGCAGTGCCGCACATTGAGTTCAAAAAGAGACGGCGCAGCTTTGACCGACACATGCACATACATAACGAAAAGGTGGGCTTCGGCTTTACCGAATCCTTCAGAACAATGAGGATAAGAACGGAGCGGGAATGTGCAAAGCGCGGAGACAGGTGCATCTTCGTAACCAGTTCTATTTCCGGAGAGGGTAAGTCCACGGTGTCGTCAAATATGGCGCTGGCGCTTGCGTCAAAAGGACGCAAGGTAATTCTTTTGGACTGTGACTTCAGAAACCCGTCTGTTGTAAAGGTGCTGGGCTTGGACACCGGAAAACGCCCCGGCATTGCGGATGTGCTTTCGGGAAAGGCGGCTGTGCCGGATGCGCTGATGCATCTGGAGAATTGGGGACTTGACATAATTCCCGGTACTAACGGCCGCTCAGAACCGGCTTCCCTTATCGGCGGAGGAAGACTGACAAGACTTTTGAAATATCTGAAAACAGTATACGATTTTGTTATTGTGGATACGCCGCCTGCCGCTATGCTGGCAGATGCCATGGCTATGGCGGAGGGCGCCGACTGCGCGATATACATTGTCAAGCAGGATTGGGCGCGTCTTGAACAGATTACGGAGGGACTTGATTCACTTTCCGTTTGCGGAGTGAGGCTTCTGGGTGCCGTGCTTAACGATGTAAAAACTTCGGTTTCCGGTTACGGACGTTACGGTTACGGCTATGGGAAATACGGCAAGTACGGTAAATACGGAAAATACGGCGTTTACGGTACATACGGCTCGAATTCTTCCGAAAATGACGGCGTGGCGGATTCGGCAGGCGAAGCCGAAACGGATGAGGCAGCAAAAGAAGATACGGAATAATCGGAACGGAGAGCGGCGACAGCGATGAGTGTCATAAGCACAAAAGAATACGCCGAGGCTCTGCGTTCGGTTGCAGAAAGCGGCAAAAGCGTTGAAACGGGTATTTTCGGCTCCAGTATGCTGCCCTTTCTCGCTCCCCACAGGGACGCTGCCCTGTTTGAGTCTTTGAAGCGTCCTCCCGTACGCGGGGATGTGGTATTTTGCCGTATTCCGCCTTCAAAAGAAAATGAAAACACAGAGGCGCGGTATGTACTGCACCGTGTAAAAAAGGTCACGGCGGACGGGGTGTATATAATCGGCGACGCTCAGAATGTCTGTGAGGGTCCCGTACCCTTTTGCGAGGTGTTCGGCATTGTTACGGCTGTAAGGCGAAAGGGGAAAATCCTTCGTCCCGAAAATCTTTTGTGGAAGTTTTTCAGCGGGCCGTGGCTTTGGTTTGTCCCTCTGCGCCGACCTCTGTTAAGGCTTGCGTCTCTTGGAAAAAACCGCCGCGGAGGTTGGGTATGACCGATATTCATATGCACATACTGCCCGGCTTTGACGACGGTGCAAGAGATATATACGAATCTCTGGAAATGGCGGATGAAGCCGCCCGTGACGGTGTTACCGATATTGTGGCAACGCCCCATTGCAATGTGCCCGGTATGGGCGGAAACTATCGCGGCTCCGGGTACGAGGAGCGCTTTGCGGCTCTGAAAAGCGCCATAGCGCAGGAGCGCATACCAGTAAAGCTGCACAGAGGCATGGAGGTTTTCGCAACGGAAGGACTTTTGAAGCTTATACGAGATGAAAAGGTGCTGACTCTCGCGGGCAGCCGTTATCTTCTCGTTGAGTTTGACTTCGGAGGGGATCCGGAATTTGCCGACCGCATTCTTGACGGAATTCTGTCCTGCGGACTTGTGCCTGTGGTGGCGCACGCCGAAAGGTATGAATTTGTCCGATACGATATTGACACGGTGGAACGGTGGCGCAAAAAAGGCTGTCTGATCCAGTTAAACAAAGGAAGCTTTACAGGCAATTTCGGCGGGGAAGTAATGGAAGCGGCGTTTTTTATAGCGTCGCAGCGTCTTGCCGACGCTGTGGCAAGCGACGCCCACGGCACAGACCGCAGAACGGTATATATGTCCCGTGCGAGAGAAATCGTTGCGCGGGAAATATCGCCGCGGTATGCAAAGTACCTGTTTGATACAAGCCCGCACGCAGTTGTCTGCGACCTTGGGGTCAGGGAGCCGTAAAAGCTCCGG
The DNA here is from genome assembly GCA_051867715.1 of Candidatus Avispirillum sp. Taxonomy (GTDB): domain Bacteria; phylum Bacillota; class Clostridia; order Oscillospirales; family CAG-272; genus Avispirillum. The sequence goes on along the minus strand of JBJDYY010000019.1, from coordinate 14,564 downwards.
CGGATAAGACGCTGACAGGTTTCGTATTGCATATATTTTATATTTGTGATTTTAATTTTACGGAAAGCGCGAAAAAAGTCGAAACAGGAGGTATTTCCCATGAATAAAAGGAAAGCTGCCGTACTTGTGCCGGCAATAATCGTCACGCTGCTTATTGCCGCGGCAACTGTGGCCGGCAATATATTGGCTTCACGGAGCGAAGCGGTGCAGAACTACCTTGCAAAATCGGATATGATTACCAGCCCCGTGTCTTCCGTTACGGCAGCGGTGGCGGCACTGACAGCCGGTATATGGGTAGTTATTATCAGAAAGCTTAACAGCGGTGCCGCAAAACAAAAGCTCGGTAAAGCGTGGGTGGTAAAGGCATTTCTGCTTGCCTTTGCCGATTCTCTTATTGTTATTCTGTCATACCTTGCGGCTTTACTTATCCGTTTCGATTTTGATTACAGACATGTGCCGTTGTATTATCTGCGCGGTTATGCCTTTTCCATGCCGTATCTGATAATAATAACGGTGGCGGTTTTCTTCGGCTTCAGGCTTTATCACAGCATATGGAAGCTTGCCAGTGTTGCGGAACTTACAAGACTTATCGGCGCGCATCTTGTGCTGATACCTCTGATATTTGCCGGCGCGAAGTATATGCGGTACAGCGCTCCCATGCCCCGTTCCTTCTATTTTATAGGCTATATGCTGACTTTCTGCCTGACTATCGGGATCAGATTTTCCTATCGCTTTGTCAGGTTCTACTCCGATAGCAAAAGAGGGCGGGACGATTCATTTGTGCATACCATGCTTATCGGCGGCGGAAGCGCGGGACAGATGCTTATAAAGGAAATACAGCGCTCCCGCGACGGACGCAGAGTCTGCTGCATTATCGACGATAACCCCAACAAAACAGGCAGACTGCTTGAGGGGATCCCCATTGTGGGAGGCAGAGAGACTATACCGCAGATGGCAAAAAAATATGAAATAACGGAAATAATTATTGCAATCCCCAGTATTTCTCCGTCCGCAAAAAAGGATCTGCTCCATATATGCAAGGAGACCTCCTGCCGTGTAAAGATCATCCCCGGCGTGGATCAGATAGTAAACGGCGAGGTCAGCGTTACAAAGCTGCGCGATGTGGACATATCCGATCTGCTCGGAAGAGATCAGGTAAGCGTTAATAATGACGAAATACTGGAATCAATAAAGGGAAAAACCGTGCTTGTCACGGGAGGCGGCGGTTCAATCGGAAGCGAGCTTTGCCGTCAGATCGCCCGTTCCGAGCCTGAAAGACTTGTAATCTTCGATATATACGAAAATAACGCTTACGATATTCAGCAGGAGCTTCTGCGCGACTGCCCGGGTCTTGCGCTGACGGTGCTTATAGGCTCCGTCCGTAATACCAACCGTATCAACAGCGTTATGAAGAAATACCGTCCCGACATTGTCTTCCACGCCGCCGCACATAAGCATGTGCCGCTGATGGAGACAAGTCCCGACGAAGCAATTAAAAATAATGTTTTCGGCACATTAAAGACAGCGCAGGCGGCGGCACGCTGCGGCGTTTCAAAGTTTGTACTCATTTCCACTGACAAAGCCGTGAATCCCACCAACATAATGGGAGCTTCAAAACGCATTTGCGAGATGATCGTTCAGATGATGAACAGGAAGTATCCGGATACGGATTTTGTAGCGGTGCGCTTCGGTAATGTGCTGGGTTCAAACGGCAGCGTTATTCCTTTGTTCAAAAAGCAGATCGCCCACGGCGGTCCCGTAACCGTTACCGACAAAAACATAATCAGATATTTTATGACTATACCGGAGGCGGTGTCTCTGGTGCTTCAGGCATCGTATTATGCCGCCGGAGGCGAGATTTTTGTTCTGGATATGGGCGATCCCGTGCGCATTGACGATATGGCGCGAAATCTCATTCGCCTTTCCGGATATGTGCCTGATGAGGATATAATGATAGAGTATACGGGTCTGCGCCCCGGTGAAAAGCTGTACGAAGAACTGCTTATGGACGAGGAGGGCTTGCAGTCCACGGACAACAAGCTTATTCATATCGGTCATCCCATAAAAATGGACGACGATGTATTTTCCGAGCAGCTTTCACGCCTTGCGGACGCCGCTTACAACGAAAGCGAGGATATATGTTCCCTGGTTGAGGAAATAGTGCCTACATATCATCCCTACCGTCCCGCCGATACTGTCAAAGCGCCTGCTGCCGATTCGGTTTGTACGGCCAAAAGTGCGGCTGAATGAAAGCGCGGCTTTATAACAGGAAACGGCAGTAGCTTTCATCTGTCAAAACACCCAATTTTTACTCTCCGCCTCCGTACAATATGTACGAAGGCGGAGAACTTTTCCGTTATGGGGCTTTTTTTGAAAAAATTCTTGTAAAGACGGAAATAATATGATATATTATAAATTGGTTAAATAGGAAAAACCGTTATACCGGTCACTAATACGAAAGGACATAAAAGTATGACTTACAACAAGAAATCAGTTGAAGACATTGATGTTGCAGGCAAGAAAGTTCTTGTAAGGTGCGACTTCAACGTTCCTATGAAGGACGGCGTTATTACCGACGACAAGAGAATAGTCGGCGCGCTTCCTACAATTAAATACCTGATGGAGCACGGCGCTGCCGTTATCCTTTGCTCTCACATGGGCAGACCCAAGGGCGAGTTCAATATGAAGTATTCTCTTGCTCCCGTAGCAAAGAGACTTTCCGAGCTTCTGGGCAAGGAAGTTATTCTTGCATCCGATGTTGTGGGACCCGACGCCAAGGCTAAGGCTGCCGCACTGAAACCCGGCGAGGCTATGCTTATCGAAAATGTACGTTTCCACGCAGAAGAGGAAAAGAACGATCCCGCATTTGCAAAAGAGCTTGCTTCCATGGCAGAAATCTTCGTAAACGATGCATTCGGTACCGCTCACCGCGCTCACGCTTCCACCGCAGGCGTTGCAGACTATCTGCCCGCAGTATGCGGCTTCCTTATCCGCAAGGAAGTTGAGATCATGGGCAAGGCGCTGGCTGATCCCGCCCGTCCCTTTGTTGCAATTCTGGGCGGCGCAAAGGTATCCGACAAGATCGGCGTTATCAACAACCTTATCGACAAGTGCGATACTCTTATTATCGGCGGCGGTATGGCATATACCTTCTTCCGCGCACTGGGCAACGATATCGGTACCTCCATCTGCGAGAGCGACAAGCTTGACCTGGCTCTCGACCTTCTCAAAAAGGCAAGAGAAAAGGGCGTAAACTTCCTGCTTCCCGTTGATAATGTTATCGGACGCGAATATAAGGAAGACACCACCTTTATGAGAATTTATTCCGATTCCATTCCCGACGGCTGGATGGGTCTCGACATCGGCGAAAAGACTCAGGAGCTGTTTGCAAAGACTATTGAAGGTGCGGGCACCGTGGTATGGAACGGACCTATGGGCGTTTCCGAGTGGGAGAACTTCGCTTCCGGTACCCGCAGCGTAGCAAAGGCTGTGGCTGAGTCCGGCGCGGTTTCCATTATCGGCGGCGGCGACTCTGCGGCTGCAGTTGAGGCTCTGGGATATGCCGACAAGATGACTCACATTTCCACCGGCGGCGGCGCTTCTCTGGAATTCCTTGAGGGACTTGAACTTCCCGGCATTGCCTGCCTGCAGGACAAATAATCCGAGAAACAAAAAAAGAAGGCGGACGGTCTTATTGTCGTCCGCCTTATACTTGAAAAACTTAAAAACCGAGGTGTATTGAAATGAACAAGGCTACACGCAAGGCGGTAATCGCCGGCAACTGGAAAATGAATATGACTCCCTCCGAGGCTGTGGCGGCTGTTAAAAAGACCGCAGAGCTTACCGAGGGTAAGAACGGCTGTGATGTAATTCTCTGCGTTCCATTTGTGGACATTGCTCCCGCTGTTGAGGCAGCTAAGGGCACTCATGTGAAAATAGGTGCGCAGAATGTGCATTTTGAGGCAAAGGGCGCATTTACCGGAGAAATTTCCGCGGCTATGCTGCTGGAATGCGGCGCCGAGTATGTTATCATCGGTCACAGCGAGAGAAGACAGTATTTCGGCGAGACCGACGAGACCGTAAACAAGAGACTGAAGGCTGCTCTTGCGTCAGGACTTAAAGTCATTCTTTGCGTAGGCGAGGTGCTTGAAGAGAGACAGAGCGGCATTACCGAGGAGATAGTCTCCATGCAGACAAAGCTTGACCTTGCAGGCGTCGGCGCAGAGGATATTAAAAATATCATCATCGCTTATGAGCCCGTTTGGGCAATCGGCACCGGACTTACCGCTACTCCCGAGCAGGCTGACGAGGCTTGCGGAATTATCCGCGGCGTGCTTGAGGGACTTTACGGAAAGGATACTGCCGAGTCCGTGACTATTCAGTACGGCGGAAGCATGAACGACGGCAACGCTGCGGAGCTTCTGTCCAAGTACCATGTTGACGGCGGACTTATCGGCGGAGCGTCCCTTGTTCCCGAAAAGTTTGACAAGATCGTGTCTGCGGCGCAGTAAGCAATTGAAGGCATAAATGCTTAAACATATAAAAACAGCCGTCCCTCGGGACGGCTGTTTCTATACAATATTTTATCGGGAATGGGGTGCGGTGCTTTTTGAAATTTATTTCAGCTCACCGTGTCCTCGGACTCCTCCAGCATTTTGCAAACCACGGCGCCGAGAGCGAGATTTTCCTCTTTTTCAAAGCGCGGGTCGGCGGTGCAGACTTCCTTTGCACATTCCACCGCCTGCTCCGTAAGGCGGGTATCCGTGACCTCTGCGGCAAAGCGCATATCAGCGCTGCCGTGCTGACGGAATTCTCCCCCGCGAGAGAAGAAGTCGCCGGGACCCCGCAGCTTTAGATCTTCCTCCGCCACCTTGAAACCGTCGTTTTCTCGGCACATTACATCGAGACGGCGCAGTGAAGACTCGTTTTCGGTGTCCGAAACCAGTATACACCAGGATTTTGCTTTTCCTCTGCCCACGCGGCCTCTTAACTGATGAAGCTGGGACAGTCCGAAGCGCTCCGCGTTCTCAACCACCATAAGCGTTGCTTCGGGCACATCCACTCCCACCTCTATGACGGTAGTGGATACAAGCACATCTGTATCTCCCGCGGCAAAGGATGCCATGGCGGCGTCCTTCTCCGCAGTTTTCATTTTGCCGTGAATAAAGCCTATTCTGAGATCGGGCAGCTTTTCCGAAAGCTCTTTTGCGTAGCTTACGGCGGCTTTCATGGGCGGCTCTTCCTCCTCCGGAGGCAGGAAGCTTATGTCGTAAAGCTCCTCCGCGTCCTCCGTCTGCTTGGGCTTTTCTTCAATTGACGGGCACACCACATAGGTGCGGTGCCCTTCCTGCGCCTGCTTGCGTATAAAGCCGAGAAGTCGCCGGCGGTAGCTTTCGTCTACCTTAAAGGTGGAGACCTTCTGCCTGCCCGGGGGCATTTCGTCAAGGCGGGACACATCAAGATCGCCGTATATGACAAGAGACAGAGTGCGCGGTATCGGCGTTGCGCTCATGACAAGATTGTGCGCGCCCTGAGATTTGCGTCTCAGCGCCGCTCTTTGATTTACTCCGAAGCGGTGCTGCTCGTCCGTGATAACCAGACCCAGACGGCGGAATTCCACCCCCTCGCTGAGAAGGGCGTGGGTGCCGATGACCAGCATAGGCGCGTCGGGGGAGGACAGGGATGCCTGTATTTTCTTTTTCTCTGCGGCGGTAAGAGAGCCGCACAGCAGAACACAGCCAAGACCCAGTGCGGAAAACATGGGTGAAAGCTGGGCATAGTGCTGCTTTGCCAGTATTTCCGTAGGAGCCATCAGCGCGCACTGATAGCCTGACGCCGCCGCGGCATAAGCTGCCAGAGCCGCTACTGCGGTCTTGCCGCTGCCCACATCGCCGCACAGTATGCGGCTCATAGGCGTGCCTGAGGACATATCCCCGAGTATTTCCGAAACACAGCGCTTTTGCGCTCCGGTCAGTTCAAACCTGAAAAGCTTCATAAGCGGGGAAACATCCGCTTTGATAACGGGAGCGCCTCCCGATTTTTTCGCAAGCTTTGCGCTGCACATGGCGGAGGATACGGTAAACACCTCGTCAAATGCCATGCGGCGGCGCGCGCTGTCAAGGGACTGTATGCTGTCGGGGAAATGTATGTTTTTTATTGCATATGAAAGAGAGCAAAGTCCGCAGCGGCGAAGCACCGACGGCGGAATATGGTCGCATATCTCCGTATTTGCCGCGCTCAGAGCCTCCTGAACAAGGGACTGCATAAGCTTTTGCCGAAGTCCCGACGCCAAAGGGTATACAGGCACGATAGGCAAAAGCGGCGTGCCCTCTATTACAGCCTCCTGAACGGGATTTGCCATGGTCAGCCTTCCCCCGCGAAGCTCCACTCTGCCCCAGAAGCGGAAAGCAGCGCCCGTATGAAAAACATTTTTCATAAAGGGCTGGTTAAAGTAGGATATTTCCACAACGCCCGTTTCGTCAAAGGCCTTGAAGCGGGTGATGCTCATGCCTCGCCGTATAACCGCCAGCTTCGGCTCCGACGATACCGTCAGCTCAAGGGAGACGGGGGGCGGAGACTGAGAACGGCGGCACGCTTCGCCGATTTCGGCAACGGTGTGAACATCTCCCCGGTTCTGATATGCGCGGGGATAAAGGCGCAGAAGGTCTCCTACGGCTTTTACGCCCAGCTTTGCAAGCGCCGCCGCTTTCGCACTGCCTATTCCTCTCAGCTCCGTGACAGGGGAAGCAAGGGTCACAGCCATAAAGACCCTCCTTTTTCATTTTGTTTTCCGCCGCGCTTTTGCCGAAAAAACGGCGCCGTCGCGGCTGTATACGTCTTATTTATATAATACTGCATATATTGTAGCATATTTTCCCGATTTTTGGAAGACGGTGCGAAAAAAAGTGAGCACAGAGCTTGGAATTGCGCCGTACCTACTTGATAAATTCGCAAAACTTTGGTAAAGTATCATTGTGACTTTTACGCGACTTCAAAACGGCTGGCACAGCCGGAAAGGCAATTATTATGACCGATACTGTAAGCTATACCCTTAACGGTACTGTTTTCACCTTTGACAAAAATACGGGCGCCCTTGACAGCCTGGAGTACCCCGGTGTTACCCCAATGATTATAGGCGGACGGGGACTTTTCGATATTGCGTGGCCGGTACATAACGACTACGATATACAGAGAGCGACTCCCGCAGGCGCATATATGAAATGTCCGCCGAGCTTTGATTTTGACGGGGATGTTCTCACCGTTACATATTCCGTCGTCCCCTGCACCATGGACCCTGCGGGCGTTCATGAATTTGAGGGCGGCATAAGGGCTGAGCTTATTCTCAGAGCGGATGAGGATAAAAAATCCGTGGCAATGCGGCTGAAACTTAAAAACAATTCGGGCGCTGCCGTAGAGCAGGTGCTTTTCCCCGATATGAACGGCATCGTTCCCACTATGGACGAGGGGCACGCACGCCTTACCATGATGGCGGGTTCCTGCAATCCCTTTACTGAAATGAAGAGCACCCCCCGCTCCCGCGAGACTTTCTTCGCGTGGACAGAGGCAAATACCGGCAGGTTTTACCGCGCAGGCGGCTTTCAGCAGGATCCTCTGGTAGGCCGCTGGTACGATATGGGCTCCCGTGCGGGCGGCTTTTCAATGTACCGCCGTCATTGGGGCTGGGGGCCTGACCGTCAGCCGAAACAGGGCGCCGACATGATGGGTTACAGCGAAGTGCTGTGGGTGAAGTATGACAATCTTACATCTAAAGTGCGGATTGCCTCCGTTCACTATCCCAATGTGGAGCCGGGAGGGGAATATGACTCCGGCGAATATGTGCTTACGGCGCACACGGGCAACTGGATACACGGCGTCGGTGCCTACAAGGCATTCGTGGAACAGAACAGGCACAGAGTGGTGCCCGTTCCGCGCCGCGTTAAGGAAATGCTGGGATTTCGGACTATCTTTATGAATAACGGATACCTGAAAGACCCCACCGATTACAGCTGGAACTACGACGATCTGCCCAAGGTTGCCCGGGATATGAAGGAGCACGGCATATACGACCTTAACGCCTGGACTCTGTTCAACTACACCCTGCCTTTCGGCAAGGACTGCTTCCATAAGGAATGGGGCGGTTTTGAAAACTGCAAAAAGAATATAGATAAGCTGCACGAAATGGGCGTCACCGTGACCCCTCTCGTTTCATGGGTTTCCGCATGGGACGAAACCGCCCGGAACTACGGAATTGAGGAGCGCAGCGGCTCCTGGGCGGAGACACCCCGCTCCACTCCCATGTTTGCCGCGCCTTACTGCAAGCGCTGGAGCTGCTATCAGCTTCATGACCATTCCGACAAGCGCTGGCAGAAGGATATTCTTGAGGGTATGCGCTTTATCCGCGACGAGCTGGGCTGTCCCGACATATGCTGGGATCAGTATGTGCTGGGCGACGATCGCAACGATGTGCTGCACGATATTATCAACGAATACCGCCTTGAAACGGAAAAAATGTACCCCGGCACGGCGTTCTCCTCGGAATGCACCCTGTACTACGAGTCCGACATCGACAACACGGACTTTACCTGGAACTGGCTGTACTGGCCGGGCAGAGGCGATTACCGCCCCTATATGCACATCGTTGAGACGCTGAGACCCAATATGAATGTGGACTCCACGCCGGAAAATGTCAAGCTCATATTCATGGACAATCTGATGATGAATGTGTACCCCTCAAGGCCGGAGACATACAACGGCAGCGCGCTTATTTCCGATTACCCCGAGTTTTCCGAGACGGTCAAGACCTGCGCAGCGCTTAGGCGTCAGTATCTTACCTATTTTGCTGACGGACTTATGATTTCCGATACCGCCGTTTGCGACGATGTGCCCTGCCGTGTTACGGGCTATTTTGACCGCGAGAATAAGAACTTCCTTATGGTGGTATACAAGCATACCGACAGCGACGCAGAAATTCCCTTTGACCTTTCCTTCTTTACCGACAGCCGCGCCCATACATGGAGGGTGACCGATGAGGGCGGCAGCACCGTGCGTGATGGAGAAATGACGGAGAAGGGCACCGTAACGGTGCCCGGTGCCGCCGGAAAACTTTATATGGTGGAAATTAAAGCCAAATGAGTATTATACAGCAAAAAATTATCATTATGTTTATAATGATAGCAGTGGGATTTCTGTGCGGCAAGGTGGGACTTATAGACTCCGACGGCAATAAAAAGCTGTCAAAGCTGTCCCTGTGGCTTGTAAACCCGCTGCTGACATTTATGTCGTATCAGAGCGAGTATTCATCGGAAATATCAAAAAATCTGCTTATAACCCTGGGTATTTCCGTGGCGATTTTTGCAATTCAGATAGCCGTTGCCACCCTAACCGTTCCGAAGAAAAGCAAGGAATACGCCATAGAGCGCCTGTCCATCATCTTTTCCAACAGCGGTTTCATCGGAATACCGCTGGTGGAAAGTGTTTTCGGCAAAAGCGGAGTTATATATCTGACCATGTTCATTACGGTATTCAATATACTTGTATGGACTTACGGCGTGGCTCTTATGACGGGCAAGGTGTCTTTCAAGGAGACTTTGAAAAATCTCTGCACCCCCGCGGTCATAAGCGTGATTTTAGGACTTATCTTCTATTTCTGCCGCATAACCATTCCGGATATAATCGCTCAGCCGCTGAATACGGTGGGCGGAATGAACACGCCCCTTGCCATGCTGGTAGCCGGCTCAACTTTGGCGGGCACAAATCTTCTGAAATGCCTGAAAAAGCCTAAGCTGTACTTTTTGTGCGCCATGCGGCTTATTGTCATTCCCGCGCTGTGCTGTCTTGCGCTATTCAAGCTGACCGCCGTGGGAGTGGACCCTATGATAATTTCAATAGTAATGATAGCCACCGCCTGCCCCAGCGCCACAATTACCACCATGTTTGCCCATACCTATGGTAAGAACAGTTTGTGGGCGTCGGAAATATTTGCCGTCAGTACCCTGCTGTCCGTAGTCACCATACCTGCCGTTATGTGGTTTTTGGAGATTTTGGGAGTTTCAGCGGCGTAAGGCGGGAAAATGAATCGGGAGCGCCGCCGCGCCCTCGTAATCCCGAAAGGATATGAAAAAATGCACCCCATCAAGCACTTTCAGACAATTACCAAACATAGGCACAAGGTCATAGCACACTGCGCAAAAGCGGGAATACTGTGGCAGGGGCTGAGACACGACCTTTCAAAGTACTCCCCCCGAGAATTTATCCCGGGAGCACGCTATTATCAGGGTACCAGAAGCCCCAATGTGGCGGAGCGGCTGGAAAAGGGGTATTCCGAGGCGTGGCTCCACCATAAGGGGCGCAACCGCCACCATTTTGAATACTGGACGGATTACAATCCTCACACCAGACTTACGGAGCCTGTGAAAATGCCGCTCAGATATGTGGCGGAAATGTTCTGCGACAGAGTGGCGGCAAGCAAAATATACCGGGGGGACAAATATACCGACTCCGACCCGCTGGAATACTTTATGAACTCAAAAAGCATAAGAGTCATTCACCCCGATACCTCGGATTTTCTTGAAAAGCTATTGCGAATGCTTGAGGAAAAGGGCGAAAAAGAAACCTTCGGGTATTTGAAGAATTACATTAAAAACAACAAAGATTACTGATAAAAAACCGTTTTGCATGCTGAGCAAAACGGTTTTTTATATATCTGCATACAGGAAAACCGCGCCGATGAGAAAAATATCCCGCCGACAGCTTTTCGGTTTTTTGCGGGTAAAAGACGGCTATGCAATACTGAAAAAACGCCGATTCAGGCGGTTATGTTATAATCACAATTATGTTGTAATCCAAGCAAAAGCTTCTTTGAGAAATAACAAATACACTTCAAAACAGCATAGAAAAAACAAGCCTTTTCTAAACATCAAAAACGATAAAAGATAGGGTTTTATTACTCCATAACCGATACCACTTCCTTCCAATTTTTCGACATAATCTATTTACATTTTCTGTTTATAGTGATATAATGTAACAAATATTTATAGGTATTATGTTTGTATGTTTACAACATAATACTGATTATGTAATAAAAGGTCAGGGAGGATAAAAAATGCCGCAGATAGCTGAGATTATCAAATATGAGGGAGATAACAGTACATTTATCTGGAAGCATCCGTGCGAGGACTTTAACAGTTTAACTCAGCTTATTGTCCACGAGAGTCAAGAAGCTATATTTTTTATGAATGGTCAGGCTTTGGATCTGTTTGGCCCCGGTCGCTATACCCTTGAAACACAAAATATACCGAAGCTCGGCAAGCTGTTAAATCGTATAACAGGCGATAAAACCCCATTTCACTGTGAGGTTTATTTTGTCAACAAAACCGAACAGATGGCAATCAAATGGGGAACGGACAGCAAGATTCAATATATGGAGCCCAATTATGGCTTCCCAATTTCTATCGGTGCATCCGGTGAAATGAGCCTTCGTGCCGAAGATAGCCGTAAATTACTTTTAAAGCTTGTCGGTACAGAAAACTTTCTCGGTCAGCAAAAATTGATCTCATTTTTCCGTGCTTTCTTGATGACAAGAGTGAAGACTTACATTGCGCAGGCAATGAAGGCAAATGCTATCAATATTTTTGAATTGGATGAAAATTTAACTGTATTCTCTGATTCAATTCATAAACAGTTGATTCCTGACTTTGCTGATTACGGTGTTTCCTTGGAGCGCTTCTTTGTAACAAATGTTGTTAAACCCGATGGCGATAGACAGTATGAAAAGTTTAAGGAATTGCATTTCCGCCAGTATGCTGATATTGCAGAAGCAAAACTTCGCCAACAAACAGATTTGATATATGCACAGACTGAAGCTCAAAAGGTTGTTATTGATTCCCAGGCGCAAGCAACCAAGCGTGCTCAAGAGGGTTATACCTATGCACAAGAGCGTGGTTTTGACGTTGCTACCGAGGTAGCACGAAACGAATCGGTTGGTCAGTTTACCAATATGGGGATCGGTTTTGGCACAATGGCAGGTGTAGGCGGCGCAGTTGGCGGTATGGTCGGTGGCATGATGAACGATGCAATAGGTGCAGCTGCAAATCCTGCAATGCCCGCAACCCCTGCTCAGCCCGCTGATGATATGGCAGCATTTAAAGCAAAAATTGATAAACTCACTATGATGAAAGAAGCCGGAATGATTTCGGAAGAGGAGTTTAATACAATGAAAGCAAAGTTGCTTTCTGAAATTCTATAAGGGGTGATGGAAATGAAAAAAGCATTTAAGTTTTATTCCGCGATTTGGTTCGTCCTTTTTGTCCTGTTTAACGTTATAGCCTTTGTTTCTGTCGGATGGGCAGGAATCGAAAAATTTACTCCGTCTTTTTGGATCGGGTACATATTTATCACCGTTGCTTTTATCGGTCAGATTATCTGTACATATTTTGCGTTAAAAGACAATGACCTAAAGAAGACCTTTTACAATATTTCTCTTATATCTACAAGTTACACCGGACTCATTCTTTCTTTTATCTTTGGTGGCCTTTGTATGATTATCTCTCCGCTTCCTTATTGGGTTGGAATTATTCTTTGCGCAATCGTTCTCGGTTTCAATGTAATTGCTGTAGTAAAGGCAACTGCTGCTATTGATATTGTAAGCGGTATTGATGAAAAGGTGAAAGAAAGCACTTTATTTATCAAATCCCTAACTGTTGATGCAGAAAATTTGATATCCCGTGCAAAAACTGAAAACATCAAAGCAGAGTGTAAAAAAGTTTACGAAGCTGTTCGCTATTCTGATCCGATGAGCAACGATGCGCTTGCATCCATTGAAGGTGATATTACCATAAAATTCTCGAAGCTTTCTGAAGCAGTTATTTCTGAAAATTCAGGCACAGTTGTAACGCTTGCCGATGAAATAATTATTCTGCTCGGCGATAGAAATAAGAAATGTAGATTGTTGAAGTGATGGAATATGTCTATTGAAGAAAAAATCAAAAATAATTCTACCGTCAATAAAAGAGATTTAATATCATATTTATCCCAAAAGGCGGAAAATCATAAAAATTATAAGCATTATACAAAGGCATATAAAATTGAAACAATATTAAATAATAACACAATTTACTTGTCAAACGGAAGTAATTGGAATGATCTAATTGACAAGAAGAATTTTAATAGTGATGAAAGCGAAACCATTAATTTCGGAATTTGTTTAAGCTTTTCGAAGTCCGAAAGCATAGCAATGTGGATGTTATATAGTGGCAACGAAGGTTGTATGATTGATTATGACACCAAAACGATTAGGGCGATTTTAGATGCAAAGTTTGTTGAATTGGGAAATTTTGTTGATGGAACATTTATTCCGTTAAAAAGATTGAATAGAGATTTGTTTGATATCTCAATCTTTGATATCGTGTATTATGATTTTGAAAAAGACCGAAAGAAGATTGGTGATGTGGTTTATGTTAAACGATCAGATGAAATAAATAAAGAATTTCCAAAAACAAAATTAGACGAATTAACTTTTCATAAAAAAACATTACCATGGTCGTATGAAAATGAATGTCGATTAGTAGTGTCTATAAAAAAAGAGGTATTGGGTAATGATACTGGCGACACTGTTGCAATTTCATTTTCAGAAAAATTAGTAGATGGATTAAAAAAACGTACATATGATTCGCCTAATTCAAAAGCAAATAAGTATCAAGAAAGCAATCTAAAAAATAAAATCAATTGGGATTTATGTTATGGTTGCGAGAAAGGAAGATAGTAACTAATGGCACTTTTTAAATGTAAAATGTGCGGTGGCGCACTTGAAATTAACAATAATGAAACCGTAGCCACCTGCGAATATTGTGGCACACAACAGACGTTGCCCAAGCTCGATGATGATAAGCGTGCGAATATGTACGATCGAGCAAACCATTTTCGTCGCAACAACGAATTTGATAAAGCGATGGGGATCTATGAACAGATTCTCAATGAGGATAATACGGATGCTGAAGCATACTGGTCTTTGGTTCTCTGCCGTTACGGTATCGAATATGTAGAAGACCCCTCTTCTCATAAGCGTATTCCCACGGTAAATAGAGCACAATTTACTTCCGTATTTGACGATGATAACTATAAGTCTGCATTGCAATATGCCGACGGTTATCAGCGTAATATTTACGAGGAAGAAGCCAAAGCAATAAACGAAATTCAAAAAGGTATCCTTGCCATTTCTCAAAAGGAAGAGCCTTTTGATATTTTCATTTGCTATAAGGAAACCGATAATAACGGTCGTCGTACTCCCGACTCCGTTTTGGCCAATGATTTGTACCATCAGCTAACACAGGAGGGTTTCAAGGTATTCTTTGCCCGTATTACCCTGGAAGACAAACTCGGCTCAGCCTATGAACCCTATATCTTTGCGGCACTTAACTCTGCGAAGGTTATGGTAGTGCTCGGCACAAAGCCCGAGTTCTTTAATGCCGTTTGGGTTAAGAACGAGTGGAGCAGATACCTTTCCCTCATCAAAAACGGTGCAAAGAAAATGCTCATCCCTGCCTATAAAGATATGGATCCCTACGATC
>JBJDYY010000018.1:0-6602 GCA_051867715.1 Candidatus Avispirillum sp. | reverse complement strand
AGAAGACTTTTAATTTCAAGTTGCAGAACCTTAAAAGAAAAACCGTAGGCAGAAAAAGGCGTTAATATTATTCTGTTGTAACTGTGATGTTCTGTCGCACAGGCATAACAGAACTATGCATGCCGTACTGCGCTATAAGCATACCTTCGGTGTATGAAATGCCTGTGGGCGTGAGGGGATTTACTTCATTTCATATGGAGCAAAACGATTTATTTCATAATTCACTTAATCACAATACAAATAACGGACTATCAGATTACAGTCACGGAGCATAACATGAAATTTAACAATGTATATTTTATAAGCGGAACGGCATATGCGAGCAAATCAACCATGGTAAGAATGCTGTCCGAAAAATATCACGGTATTGAATGCGGAGAGAACTATCATAACGCGCTGATTTCAGATTTGGACAGCAAACAGTTCCCGGGCCTTACATATACAAGAGATTTGAAAGATTGGGCAAAGTTTATCAGAAGAACACCCGACGAATATGAAGCATGGATAAAAGAAACTGCGAAAGAATGCACTGTTTTGGAGCTGCGTATTCTTGAAGAGTTATCAAAACAGGATAGAAAGATATTTGTGGATACAAATATTTCAACAGATGTATTGGCAGAAATATCTGATATGGATCATGTTCTGATAATGCTGGCGGATCCGGAGGTATCAACCGTTTTTTGACCGGCCGGACAAAGAAAAGCAGTTTTTGTATCAATTGTTATTGCATGAAGACAACCCTGATGAAGCAATGGAAAATTTCAGGGAATGCTTAAAGCGTGTTAATTCCGAGGAGAGATATAACAGTTTTCTGAATTGCGGATTTAATGTAATTAAAAGAGATGATAATATAACATTGGAAGAAACCCTGTCATTGGTGGAAAAAGCATTCAAGCTGAAGTAGACAGGTTTCCATTTTTGGGCAGGTTTTTGCGGTTTTTATCCCGATTCTGCCATATTTATTCGATATAAAACAAACTCAAAATCCGTTCTAAGCAGAGGACGGATTTATATTTTGTAACATTCATTATCCTCTGCCCGTTTCCTTATCTCATTTTTATACAATTTAATGAAAATAAATCTAAAATTTATATTGTTTTTTGCATATTTATGTGATAAAATGAATATATAACCATTTTGCCTGGAGGGATAGAATTGACTTCGACACTGATTGCGGTATTGATCACCATACTTGTATATCTTGCTTTCATGATCGGTATCGGCGCAGCATTTTCAAGAAAAAACAAAAAAACAGACGACTTCTACCTCGGTGGAAGAAAACTGGGACCGCTTGTGACCGCTCTCAGCGCGGAAGCATCGGATATGAGCGGCTGGCTGCTTATGGGACTTCCCGCGGTTGCCATGATGTGCGGTCTTGCAGAAGCCACATGGACAGCAATCGGTCTTGCCGTCGGAACTTATCTCAACTGGCTTTTTGTTGCAAAAAAGCTTCGCGTATACACTCACAGAATCGGTGCGTTCACCCTGCCCGACTTTTTCGGCAAACGCTTCGGAGATAATAAACGCATACTTACAACAATAGCCGCAGTTATAATAGTAGTTTTCTTTATTCCGTATACAGCCTCCGGCTTTGCGGCTTGCGGGAAGCTGTTTTCCACGCTGTTCGGAATGGAATATATGCAGGCAATGCTGCTGAGTGCCGCGGTAATCGTAGTGTACTGCACCCTGGGAGGCTTTCTTGCCGCTTCTACAACCGACTTTGTTCAGAGCATTATTATGACGGTTGCTCTGTTTGTGGTGGTGGGCTTCGGCGCGTCCTGTGCCAACGGATTTGACAGCGTGTTTGCAAATGTTGCAAGTCTTGACGGTTATCTGAACCTGTTCCAGGGACATAATGTAGCCACAGGCGAAACGGGGAGCTACGGCGTTCTGCCTATTGCGTCCACACTGGCATGGGGACTTGGCTACTTCGGAATGCCGCATATCCTCCTTCGTTTCATGGCAATAGAGGATGAAAAAAAGCTGAAACTGTCCAGACGTGTCGCAACTGTATGGGTGGTTATTTCCATGGGTGTTGCAATTCTTATCGGAGTGATAGGTTACAGCCTTATGAAAGGCGGAATTATTCCGACCTACGCGGACGCGTCCGCTGCGGAAACGGTTATCGTTGATATAGCAAGAGTGCTCAGCAATCTGGGCATTTTCCCTGCTTTGGTTGCAGGTATTATTCTTGCCGGTATACTGGCGTCTACCATGTCTACCGCCGATTCTCAGCTTTTGGCCGCGGCGTCAAGCATTTCGCAAAACCTTGTGCAGGAAACCTTCCGCATAAAGCTGTCGGAAAAGGCGTCCGTATGGCTTGCCCGTATTTCCGTTATAGCGATTTCCGTTGTATCGGTTATACTTGCCAGCGACCCGGGCAGCTCCGTGTTCAAAATAGTATCCTTTGCATGGGCAGGCTTCGGAGCCGCCTTCGGACCTGTCGTGCTGTTCGCACTGTTCTGGAGACGGACGAACAAATGGGGCGCTTTGTGCGGAATGATCTCCGGCGGCGCTATGGTATTTATCTGGAAATTCCTGATTCGCACTTCCTTTGCCGGCACATGGCTTGATATTTACGAATTGCTTCCGGCATTTCTCGTTGCGTGCATTGTAATTGTGGCAGTAAGCCTTCTGACAAAGAAACCGTCCGATGCAGTCACCGCGGTCTTTGACGAGGTAAAGGCGAAGTAAAAGGACATTATATGATTACATAATGCCGTCCCGATAACAAAAACACCGCATTAACTGCCTGCAAGGCAGATACTGCGGTGTTTTTTCAGACTCCAAAAGCCTTTCGGCAAACAGTGTTGCACTTCGGGCAAAAGTATGGTAGAATTTCTGCAAAGAACAAATTACTGTCGCAGGAGTCTATAATGGAACTTGTGAAAATCGACAGGCATAATGTCTGGGATATAGTAAAGCTTTCCGTCAGGGAGGAGCAAAAGGATTTTGTGGCGCCCAACGGGTACAGCATTATTGAAGCGTATGCCGTTTCGGCTTCCGGCGGCACGGCGCTCCCTTTCGGTCTGTATGAGGACGGCGCTCCGGTCGGTTTTGCAATGATCGGCTACGGCTGCGAGGATGACAAAGACCCGAAGATTGCCGACGGAAATTACTGCCTGTGGCGATTTATGATAGACGGAAGGTATCAGGGCAGAGGGCTGGGCAAAAAAGCCATGGCGGCGGTTATGGATTTTATCGGGACATTTCCCTGCGGGAAAGCGGAGTATTGCTGGCTTTCCTATGAGCCCGAAAATATTGCGGCGAAAAATCTGTACCGCCTTTTCGGCTTTGAGGAAAACGGCGAGTGGGACGGCGACGAAGCGGTCGCGGTGCTGAAGCTTCAGAATTGACGCACTCAGCAGAAAGCCGCGGCGGATTTGAAAATATAAAGCCAAAAAGGATATAAACATAATGAAAAAAGCATTGATTGCCATGAGCGGCGGGGTGGATTCCAGCGTAGCCGCCCTGCTTACTCAGCAGCAGGGCTATGAGTGCATCGGCTGCACAATGAAGCTTTACGATAACGAGGACGCAGGTATACAGAAAGGTCATACCTGCTGCTCTCTGGACGATGTGGAGGATGCCCGCAGCGTAGCGCGGCGGCTCGGTATGCCGTACTATGTTTTCAATTTCAAGGAAGATTTCAGAGAACGGGTCATAAATAAATTTATCGACTGCTATCAGCGCGGAGTTACTCCCAACCCCTGCATTGACTGCAACCGCTATATGAAGTTTGACAAGCTGTTTTCCCGTGCCGAGGTGCTGGAGTGCGACTGCGTCGTTACCGGGCATTATGCGAGAATAGAAAAGGAAAACGGGAAATATGTGCTGAAAAAGGCGGCAGACCCCGCCAAGGATCAGAGCTATGTGCTTTACAGCCTGACACAGGAGCAGCTTGCAAAGACCTTGTTCCCCTTAGGCGGCTTCACCAAGTCCGAGGCAAGGCGCATCGCTGAGGAATACGGCTTTGTAAACGCCGCAAAGCATGACAGTCAGGACATATGCTTCGTGCCGGACGGCGACTACGCGGCGGCGGTGGAGCGGCTTTCGGGAGAAGCGTGCAAACCGGGAGACTATATTCTCTCCGACGGCACCGTCATAGGCCGCCACAAGGGAATAGTGCATTATACGGTAGGTCAGCACAAGAGGCTGGGCATATCCACCCCGGAGCCTTTGTATGTGTGTAAAATAATTCCCGAGACAAACACCGTGGTGCTGGGCAGGGAGGAGGAGCTGTATTCTTCCTCGGCAAGAGTATCCGAGATAAACTGGATTTCCGGCGAGGCGCCGACGGGCAAAATATCCTGCAGCGTAAAGATACGCTACCGTCAAAAGGAGCAGAGCGCCGCGGTGACGCCCCTTGAGGGCGGCGGTGCGCTGGTGGAGTTTGAGGAGCCGCAGCGGGCGGTAACTCCCGGGCAGTCCGCGGTGTTTTACGACGGCGACACCGTTCTCGGCGGCGGAGTCATTTGCTGACGGCGGTCACGGTCTTGAAATATACGCGGCAACTGTGCGCCGTACTGTTACAGGCAAAATCGAAAAGGAAATGCGCCCGCATTTCCTTTTTTTGACTTTTATGACCGGAATTTGCGCTTTATATTAAAAACAGTTTGCTTTTATGAAAGATTTATGCTATTATAAATATGTATGCGTAGCTGACGCAGGTCGGTATGAAGCAAACATCACATACATCGTAAGAAAGGCGCGTGCTGTATTATGAGTGTTGCCATTACGGTAATAAATCTGCTCTGCGGTGTTGCACTGTTTCTGTTCGGAATGCTCCTTATGGGAGACGGTCTGAAAAATGTTGCGGGCAACAAGCTTGAGGTCGTTCTTTACAAGCTTACCAATACTCCCCTTAAAGGCGTGATACTGGGAACAGGCGTTACGGCGGTAATTCAGTCGTCGTCGGCTACCTCCATTATGGTGGTTGGTTTTGTAAATTCCGGTATGATGAAGGTGCGTCAGGCTATCGGTATCGTACTGGGCGCAATTCTGGGTACCAGTATTACGGGCTGGATAATCTGTCTGTCCGATGTGGGCGGCGGTGCTTCCGACTGGCTTCAGCTGCTGTCGACCGCCACGCTGACCGGCATTATTGCCGTGGTGGGAATCATTCTCCGTATGTTCTGCAAAAACAGGACAAAGCAGCATGTGGGCGATATTATGATGGGCTTTGCCATTCTTATGACCGGCATGAGCGCTATGAGCAGTTCCGTTGAGGGACTGCGCGAAAGTCAGGCGTTTATAAACATACTTACTTCGTTTTCAAATCCATTTCTCGGCATACTGGCGGGCACGCTCATAACCTGCGTTCTGCAAAGCGCCTCCGCTACAATAGGTATTCTTCAGGCACTGTCCATGACGGGAGCTGTCAGCTTTGAGGTTGCCCTGCCTATCGTTATGGGTATCGCCATCGGCGCCGCCGTTCCCGTGCTTCTGTCGGCGCTGGGCACAAATGTTTCCGGAAAGCGCACCGCTTTTGTATATCTGCTTATTGATGTTATCGGCGCCGTGTTTTGGGCGGCGGTATTCTACACGGTAAACGCTTTTGTTCACTTTGAATTTATGAGCCACACCATGAATATGGTGGATGTGGCACTTATGAACACTTTGTTCCGTCTGCTGACGGTGGTGCTACTTGCTCCGTTTATAAAGGTGCTGGAGAAGATAGTCAGCTTTATATTCAAAGAGGATCCGGAGGACGCGGAGGAAACGGCCGAGATCGACAGGCTGGAGGAGCGTTTCATTGCGCACCCGGCTATCGCTCTTGAGCAGAGCAACAATGCGGTATGCTCCATGGCGAGAAAGGCGAGGAAAAACCTTTCCAGAGCCTTTGAGCTTATTTACGATTACAGCGACGATAAGTACAGAGTGATTCAGAACAAGGAAGAGGTAATTGACCGCTACGAGGACAAGCTGGGTACATATCTTGTCAAGCTTACGGGACGGGAGCTGACCGAGGAGCAGGGCAGAGAAATATCAAAAATTCTGCACACCATCGGCGACTTTGAGCGTATCGGCGATCACGCCGTAAACTTTGCGGATATTGCCAGGGAAATAAACGAAAAGCATCTGAAATTCTCTGAAGCGGCGCAGAAGGAAATTGATGTTATTACCTCCGCCGTATCCGAGGTTGTCATTCTGGCAACCGACGCGTTTATGAACAACGACATTGAGCTCGCACGCAGAGTGGAGCCTCTGGAGGAGGTAATCGACGGGCTGTGCGACGAAATGAAGCTGCGGCATGTGAAACGGCTTCAGCTTGGCGAGTGTACGCTGGATCACGGCTTTGTGTATAACGACCTTTTGAATAACTATGAGAGAATTGCGGACCATTGCTCCAATATCGCGGTTGCCATGATTGAGCTTGACCGCGACCTGTTCGATACCCACGAGTACCTGAACAGAGTCAAAACCGCTTTTGAAACTACTTTCCGCCAGTATTACAACGAGTACAGCGAGCAGTATAAAATATAATAAAGACGCACGCCCGGGAGCACTACCCTGAGCCACGGCAGCATACGGGGCTCTGCCCCGTACCCCGGTCAAGGGACTTTTTGAAAAAAGCCCCTTGACAATCCCCAAAAACTTTT
>JBJDYY010000017.1:0-6620 GCA_051867715.1 Candidatus Avispirillum sp. | reverse complement strand
TGTCGTGTTATTCGCTAACTGCTGATTAGCGCTGTTCGCGAATAGCGGCCTGTGCTGCTGCGAGGCGTGCGATCGGCACACGGAAGGGTGAGCAGGATACATAGTCAAGTCCGATCTTATGGCAGAATTCCACGGATGTGGGATCGCCGCCGTGCTCGCCGCAGATTCCGATATGGAGGTTGGGATTTACGGGCTTGCCAAGCTTGATTGCCATTTCCATAAGTTTGCCGACACCGGTCTGGTCAAGCTTTGCAAAGGGATCGTTCTCGAAGATCTTTGTATCGTAGTATGCGTTCAGGAACTTACCTGCGTCGTCACGGCTGAAGCCGAAGGTCATCTGGGTAAGGTCGTTGGTGCCGAAGCAGAAGAAGTCTGCCTCTTTTGCGATTTCGTCTGCGGTGAGTGCTGCTCTGGGGATCTCGATCATGGTACCTACCTGGTACTTCAGATCTGCGCCTGCAGCGGCGATCACTTCGTCGGCGGTCTTTACAACGGATTCCTTAACGAACTTAAGCTCTTTTACATCGCCGATAAGGGGAATCATGATCTCGGGCTCAACGTTCCATTCGGGATGGTTCTTCTTTACGTTGATAGCGGCCTTGATAACTGCCTTGGTCTGCATAACTGCGATTTCGGGATAAGTTACTGCAAGGCGGCATCCGCGGTGACCCATCATGGGGTTGAACTCGTGCAGGGAGTCGATAATAGTCTTGATTTCCTCAACGGACTTGCCCTGGGTTGCTGCAAGTGCTGCTATATCGTCCTCTTCGGTGGGAACGAACTCGTGAAGCGGAGGATCCAGGAATCTGATAGTTACGGGGCAACCCTCAAGAGCCTCATAGAGAGCCTCAAAGTCTGCCTGCTGCATAGGCTCGATCTTTGCAAGAGCCGCTTCTCTCTCCTCAACGGTATCGGAGCAGATCATTTCTCTGAATGCGCCGATTCTTTCGGGATCGAAGAACATATGCTCGGTACGGCAAAGGCCTATACCTTCTGCGCCCAGCTCGCGGGCTTTCTTTGCGTCTGCGGGGGTATCTGCGTTGGTGCGGACGCCCAGCTTTCTGTATTTATCTGCCCATGCCATAACTCTGCCGAAGTTTCCGCTGATAGATGCGGGCACGGTTGCGATTATGCCGTCGTAGATGTTACCGGTGGAGCCGTCGATGGAGATGAAGTCGCCCTCGTGGAAAGTCTTGCCTGCAAGGGTAAACTTCTTATTAGCCTCGTCCATAGCGATGTCGCCGCAGCCGGATACACAGCAGGTACCCATGCCGCGTGCAACGACTGCTGCGTGGGAGGTCATACCGCCGCGGACGGTGAGGATACCCTCAGACGCCTTCATACCGGTGATGTCCTCGGGAGAGGTTTCGAGACGGACGAGAACTACCTTTTCGCCGCGTGCCTTCCACTCTTCAGCATCGTCGGCGGTGAACACGATCTTACCGCAAGCTGCTCCGGGAGAAGCTCCGAGGCCCTTACCGATGGGGTTAGCCGCCTTCAGAGCCTTTGCGTCGAACTGAGGATGGAGAAGAGTATCAAGGTTTCTGGGGTCGATCATGAGGACAGCTTCTTCCTCGGTCTTCATACCCTCGTCAACCAGGTCGCAAGCGATCTGGAGAGCAGCGGGAGCGGTTCTCTTACCGTTACGGCACTGGAGCATGTAAAGCTTGCCGTTTTCAACGGTGAACTCCATATCCTGCATATCGTGGTAATGGTTCTCCAGCAGGTCGCAAACCTTTACGAACTCGTTATACGCTTCGGGGAACTGTTCTGCCATCTGAGCGATGGGCATAGGAGTACGGACGCCTGCAACAACGTCCTCGCCCTGTGCGTTTACAAGGAACTCGCCCATGAGCTTCTTTTCGCCGGTTGCGGGGTCACGGGTGAAGGCAACGCCTGTACCGGAGTTGTTGTTAAGGTTACCGAATACCATGGGCATTACGTTAACTGCGGTACCCCAGGAGTAGGGGATGTCGTTATCGCGGCGGTAAACGTTTGCACGGGGGTTATCCCATGAACGGAATACTGCCTCGATAGCCAGCTTGAGCTGAGTAACGGGGTCGGAGGGGAAGTCCTCGCCGATTTTTGCCTTATACTCTGCCTTGAACTGACGTGCAAGCTCTTTCAGGTCGTCTGCGGTAAGGTCTACGTCGAACTGAACGCCCTTCTCGGCCTTCATCTTGTCGATGAGCTCCTCGAAGTACTTCTTGCCGACTTCCATAACGACGTCGGAGAACATCTGGATAAATCTTCTGTAAGAGTCATATACGAATCTCTTGAACTTAGGATCGTCGTTGCCGGCGATCATTGCCTCTACAACTTCGTCGTTAAGACCGAGGTTGAGGATGGTATCCATCATACCGGGCATGGATGCGCGTGCGCCGGAACGAACGGAAACAAGCAGGGGGTTCTTGAGGTCACCGAACTTTTTGCCGTTGATCTCCTCCATTTTCTTGACGCCTTCCATGGTCTGAGCCATGATTTCGTCATTGATCTTTCTGCCGTCCTCGTAGTACTGTGTGCACGCCTCCGTTGAGATCGTGAAGCCCTGGGGAACAGGAAGACCTATGTTGGTCATCTCCGCCAGGTTTGCGCCTTTACCGCCGAGCAGCTCGCGCATGTTAGCGTTGCCCTCGGAGAAAAGGTATACATACTTCTTTCCCATTTTACAATCCTCCAAAAATATATTTTTTATTTGTCAACTTTACAAACGGCACTATGTGTCGCATTTGTCATTCTATCATATTTTCCCCCGGATTTCCATAGTTTTGCGAAAAAAAGTGAGGAAGTCGCCATATTTTTTCAGGTTATTTACAATTATTTATAAATACGGGCGCAAAATCGGGCAAAAAACAGCATTTCGGCGGGGATTTGATTGCCCGATTTTCGCATTGTCTGTGAGCAAAGCGGGGGACGGAATTGCTTCAATTGATTTCTCTTTACTTTACTTCACTTTGATTATTCTGCCGTCGGTTCTGGGCTTCGGAGCCGGAGTCTCGGCGGCGTAGCCTAAGATGCAGTTGCCGATGCCCTTATAGCTTTCGGGTATTCCCCATTCTTTCATAAGCGCCCTGCCCTCATCGCTTTCAAATACCTCTCTTGCGCGGTGTATCCAGCAGGAGCCAAGCCCCAGAGATGCGGCGGCGCAGAGCATATTTCCCATGGCAAGGCTTCCGTCCTCCGTATATGTGTGCGCCTGTGAGTCGGCGAATACTACAATAACGCAGGGCGCGCCGTAAAAGGGATCTCCCGACGAGCCCATAACGGCGGCGTTCATGCGTGACAGGCGAGAGACGGCGGCGGGATTTGTTACGGCGACCAGCCTTACGCACTGGCGGTTCATACCGCTGGGCGCCCAGAGTCCCGCCTCCAATACGGCGTCAAGCTCCTCTTCGGTTATTTGGCGGGATTTGTAGCTGCGGCAGCTGCGCCTGCTTTTCATGTTTTCGATTACTGCGTTTGTCATTTATTTTTCTTCCTTTCCGAAATGTTCGAAAATTTATATAGGAATCAAAACCACCTGCAAAGCCGGAGACCCTGACTGCGGCTGTAAGCCGCTGCTGACGGCGGGGACTAAAAGCCCACCGATACTTCCGACATTTGCAAGTTTGCCCCACAGTCGCAAATGCGGCGGGACACTTTCGCCTCCCTTGTGCAAAGGGAGGTGGCACGGCGTATGCCGTGACGGAGGGATTGTCATCCTGCTGCCTCCAAAACAATCCCGGCTCCCCTTACACAGGTAAGCTTTCGCTGCGGCGGGACTAATCATCGGCAAAAGCCTCTTTTGAACCACCTCGTTGGCAAGTGGTTTTCGGGATACCGATAATAGCCCTGTCCCGGCGACGGCGGAAGTCTTGGACAACCTATAATATTTTACCACATCTTTTTCGGCGTTTCAACCAAAGTTTTACTGCGCGGTTGAAAAGTGGCGGCCGTATGTGCTACAATACATATGCAGATTTTCAAAAGCGCCGTGGGCGCGGTTTTTCGGGAGGAAATGCCTTTTATGCTCGTTATCAACAATTCCGTGGTGGACGCTTATTTCAATCTTGCCTCCGAGGAGTATCTTCTGGAAAACTCGCGGGACGATGTTTTTATGCTTTGGCGCAACGACCGCGCAGTAATAGTGGGAAAAAATCAGAACACCTACGCTGAGGTCAATCTTGACTATGCGGAAAAGACCGGTCTTAAAATAGTGCGGCGGCTTACTGGCGGCGGCGCGGTTTTTCACGATCCGGGAAATGTTAATTTTACATTTATAACTGATGCCGGAGAGGGCGGACTTGATTTCAGCCGCTTTACAGCGCCTATTATCGAGGCGCTGGGCGCTATGGGTGTAAATGCCTGCGCCGACGGCAGAAATGATATTGTGGCCGACGGCTGCAAAATATCGGGCAACGCTCAGTGCGTTTACGACACCGCCGACGGCAGGAAGCGGCTCATGCACCACGGCACGCTGCTGTTCGGTGCGGATATGACGGAGCTCGGCGCGGCGCTTCGGGTGTCGGAGGACAAGCTGCGCTCAAAAGGAGTAAAAAGCGTTCGTTCCAGAGTGTGCAATATTTCCGCTCTGGAGGGTTACTGCGGACCGCGGGATGCCGAGGGCTTTATGCTGCGGCTGTGTGAGCTTGTGGCGGGAGAGCTGGGCGAGCCCCGTGACTTTACCGGGGAGGAAAGGGCGGCAATAAGGCGGCTGAGTGATGAAAAATATTCCCGGTGGAGCTGGAATTTCGGCGCCTCCCCCGCTTGCGACAGAGAGTGCAGACAGCGTTTCCCCTACGGCGGCGTAGAGGTATATCTCAGCGCCGACAGAGGAATTATCAGGCATATTGACATAAAGGGAGACTTTTTCGGCACTGCCGACGCAAAGAAGCTTTGCAGCTCTCTTGAAGGCGTGTCGCTGGAGCCCGGAGCGCTTAGAGCCGCTCTTGAGGGAGTAGGAGACTATATTTCCGGCGCCTGCGCCGATGACATTGCCCGCCTTATTCTTACGGGCGGAGAGACGAACGAATAAAAGCGCAAAGCAGAAAAACTGCGAAAAAACGGGAGAGGGCAGGTTTTGCTCTGCCTATGCGGCGGCGCGCAGACGGCATTGTGCCGCGGTACACCCCTTGCGCGGATTACGACACAAGTACAGGAAAGGAATCAGTGGGAAATGGCTAAAAGAGAACTGGACAAAAAAACGGAGTATCTGTTCCGCGCAGTTCTGTCCCTTGAAACAGTGGAGGATTGCAGGGCGTTTTTTGACGATATCTGCACTATTACGGAGCTTGTTGATATGTCAAACCGCCTGACTGCCGCGAAAATGCTTTCCGATGAGGCGACATATACGGATGTGATTGAAAAAACGGGACTTTCCACGGCTACCATCAGCCGCGTCAACCGTTGCTTGAGATACGGCAGCGACGGTTACAGGCTGGTGCTGGACAACCTGAACGCCGCAGGCGAAAGTCCGGAATAAACGGCGGGTGACAAAAATGCAGGACGGCGCATATTATGCATTGTACTCAGCCTACGACAGGCTGAATTCCGAGACGGATTATTCGGCGTGGGCGGATTTTTTCTGTGCCGCTTTTGAGAAATTCGGCGCAAAGAAAATATCAAGCGTGCTGGATCTGGGCTGCGGCACGGGGGCTATGACCTTTGAACTGCGTCAGCGGGGCTTTGATATGACGGCGGTGGATATAAGCTGCGATATGCTTTCCGTGGCGCGTCAGCGGGCTGTTGAGACGGGATATGACGATATTCTGTGGCTGTGTCAGGATATGCGCAGCTTTGAGCTGTACGGCACGGTGGACGCGGCTGTGTGCTGTCTCGACGGCATAAACCATCTGAGCGGCGCAAAAGATTTGGGAAAGTGCCTGTCTCTCGTACACAACTATCTTGAGCCGGACGGTCTGTTTTTGTTTGATGTGAACACGCCCTATAAATTCAGGACTTTTTACGGGGACAACGACTATATTCTGGAGGATGAGGGCGTTACCTGCTGCTGGCAGAATCACTACGACAGCCGGCGCGGTGTGTGCGATTTTTATCTTTCCGTGTTTACCCGCCGCTCAGACGGTGCGTGGGATAGAGTGGACGCTGTGCAGCGGGAGCGCTGCTATACGGAAAAGCGGCTGCGCGGAGAGCTTGCGCGCGCAGGCTTTGAGGTGCTGGGATTTTTCGGTGATTACGGCTTCGGCGCGCCGAAGAAGGACTGCGAACGCTGGTTTGTGATAGCAAGGGCGAAAAAGTGAATTTGCCCATTACGGAGGTTTGCAGAATTCAGACTTGATTATCAGCCGACAAAAGTGCAGGGGGAATTCCCGAAGTGACTTCAGACCTGTTATCAGGTAAAATAAATTTTTCTCCCCGTTTTACTTTTTGAACGCTCCGGAAATTCCGTCGACAAAAAAAGACACGCATTTTGAGCGATTTTCAGCGATTTTTGCCCGTTTTTGCCCTGATTTCGGGGTGCATTTTTTCGGGGATTATGTCGATAAATTCATAAAGATTCAAAAATATATGTATAAATATGCATTTCAGACTTGATTATTAGCTGACAGAAGTGGAGAGAGAAATATTCGAAGGGACTGCTGTCCCGTCAGCAGTCCCTCCGAGCCACCCTGCACGGCAAA
>JBJDYY010000016.1:0-6668 GCA_051867715.1 Candidatus Avispirillum sp. | reverse complement strand
GATATACCTAACACGGGAGAGGCAAAAAAGCACCGTTACGGATACTATTCGGCGTACGGTAAAAACAGCCGCAAGGCATACGGCGCGAGAGGAAATCACTGATATGGAAAAAATTAAGCTGAATTTATCCGGTATGGATGACTTTTTTACGCAGGAAGCTTATAAAGTGCTGCGTACGAATCTGCAGTTTTGCGGGCAGGATATACGCGTGATTGCCATAACAAGCTGCAACGAGAATGAGGGTAAAACCACTATTGCGCTTCACCTTGCGGTAAGCCTTGCGGAACTCGGCAAAAAAGTGCTGGTAATTGACGCCGATATGCGTAAATCGGTAATGGCGGGCAGAAACACCACGGCTAAAAACGCAAAAGGGCTGAGCGAGGTGCTGACCGGAATTGAAAAGCTTGCGGACTGTTTGTACGAAACTCAGTACCCCACGCTGCAGCTTATGTTTGCGGGCAAGTATCCTCCGAACCCGGTTGAACTGCTCAGCGGGAAGTACTTTTCCGCGCTGCTGGGCGGAACGCGCAAGGTATACGATTATATCATAGTTGACACTCCGCCGCTGGGACGCGTTATCGACGCCGCGGTAGTTGCGCCGGAGTGCGACGGCGTTATGCTGGTCATCGGTGACAAGAATGTACGCTGCCGTCAGGCAAAAGAGGTAGTGGCACAGCTTGAAAAAGGCGGAAGCAAAATTCTCGGAGTAGTCCGCAACAGCACGAAAAAGAAGAGCGGAGCGTATTACTATTACGGCAAAAAGTACGGTTACGGAGGACGCAAAGCCGGATACGGCGCTGCCGTAAATACCGTAAAACCCGAGGAAAAGAAAGCTGCCGGCAGTCATAGTAGCGGCGACAGCAGCCAAAGCGTTGTCGACGGGCAGTGACCGAGCGCAAAACACGGTGTTTGTCGCGATATGGGCAGTATATCAATTCAAAAAATCCCCGTAAAAACAAGTAATTGTTTTTACGGGGATAATTTATTTTTTATGCGGTACAGCCGCCGAACGGGGAAAAACTATTACGGTGTCCCGGTCTTTATTTTGTTTGCTTCGGCGTAGCTGCGGGCGGTGCTGCCGCTGCTGCAATGCAGGGTGACACTGTCTGAATTTGCAAGCCAGCCTTCTCCGAGCTCCGTTACGGAATCGGGAACATATATGTCCGTAAGTGAGTCCATGGAGGCAAAGGAATAAGCAAGTATTCCCGTAACCGTATCCGGCACCGTGACGGAGGTTATTGAGTCGCAGCCTGCGAAGCAGTAGACCGGTATTTCGGTTATAAGGGAGGGGATATTTATTTCGGTAAGGGACGTACAGTCAGCAAAGGCGTACGCGCCGAGAGAACTGAGACCTTGGGGCAGGGAGAGGCTTTTCAGCACGGAGCATTTCATAAAGGCGTAGTCGCCGATGCTCTTTAAGGTGTCGGGTAGATCAACGGTTTCAAGGGCGGTGCAACCGGAAAAAGCGGAAGTGCCGATTTCCGTAATACTGCCCTTGAAGCTGACGCTTTTAAGCGTTGTGCAGGAGGAAAATACTCCTTCGCTTATTGACGTGACACCCTCCGGAACGGTGATGTCTGTGACGCCCGATGCCTTGAAAGCGTATTCTCCAAGCTCATTCAGGTGAGAGGGAAGCTGAATTTCCGTAAGCGCCGTACACCCGTCAAAGGCGTGTGCTCCTATTGATGTTATACTGCCGGGAAGCGTAATATCCGTAAGGGCTTCGCAGGAGGAAAAGGCGTAGTCGCCGATTTTCAGCATAATGTCGGAACCTTGGAAGGTGACGCTTTTAAGGGAGGTACATTCGCTGAAAGCGCCCTCGCCGACTGTGCTCACTCCTGCGGGTATTGTAATTTCTTCAAGGGAGGAGCATTTTACAAAGGTGCCCTCGCCGATTTCCTTCATGCGTTCGGGAACGGTTATTTCACGAAGTCCCGACATACCGTAAAAGGCGTAGGCTTCGTAGTATTTTACGCTGTCGGGAATACTGATTGATGTGACATCGGGATCGTTGAAAAAGCAACTGTAACCGATAGTAAGCACGGTGTGCCCGCCTACGGTTTCGGGTACGGTGACATTCTTTTCGCTGCCCAGGTAGTGTGTAAGCGTTGCGGTGCCGTCCTCGTATACGGCGTAGGTGAAGTCGCCGCTTTTTGCGTATTTATCTGTAGCGGGGGAGCCCTCCGGATTTTCGTCGGCGGTATATTCTATAATGTCGGAGCGCATTGCAAAATAATCGGACAGGGCGAAGTGATAAACTGCCCAGAATGCCGCGCCGATAGCAAGGACTGCCGAAACGCATATAAGGATTATTTTCTTCTTGCCGAGCTTTCTTTTTTTGACTGCGGATTTTTTGGTATTGCTCATTGTTGTCCCTTTCAATAGGAGTTTTTGGAATTTCAAAGAAACCTGAAAATCAGCGTTTATTCCTGCGCCTTCTGCCCTCCAGCGCTTTGGAAATACAGACCGCTATGCAGATTATGAGCCCCACGGCAAATACAGCCGCAAGGGCAATGACTGACCACTTTGCCGAGGCAAACACGGCGGACAGATCTGCGGAGTTCATAATATTGCGCATTACGAAAAACAGAAGTCCCGCGCCGCCTGCAAACATCAGCAGAGCGCCGATGAGAAAGCGCCAGTCGGAAAGGGGAGTTGCCGCGGGGGTGGCGTCCTTGGGAAACATAGTCTCCACGCCTCTGCCGTCGGTGCCGTACAGAAGATAGTTTGCGGAGGTCCCCGTGATCTTTGCCAGTGAGAGCAGATGCTCGGTGTCAGGCTCGCATTCTCCCGCCTCCCAGCGGCGGTAAAGCTCTAACTCTATATCCAGCTTTTTCGATATATCCTCTTCGGTGAGCTTCTTTTTAAGTCTTGCCTGTTTGATTCTGTCGGCTGCAGTCATGTTGACACCTCCGTAAAAGACTTGCAGATATATATACAGTATAGCACAGGCGTGGCGTGATTGCAAGCACTGCGGCGGGGGTGGAAATTTGTAAAATTATTGAAACAAATTGCAATTTTTGAATGAAGCCTTTGACTATTTCAGACTTTTATGATATAATAAACTGATTTTCTGTATGCCGGGAGGGGTCGAAGTGATAATACTGGGTATTGACCCGGGAATAGCTATTGTGGGCTGGGGCGTTCTCAGCTACGAAAACGGCAGAATGACGCCCCTCGGATACGGCTCAATTCAGACCGAAGCGGGACTTAAGGTGGAGGAGCGGCTTTGCCGAATTCACAAGACGCTGACGGATATTATACGCCATTTCAAACCTGATGTGCTGAGCGTGGAGGAGCTTTTCTGGAACACCAACCAAAAAACCGGAATTGTGGTGGCGGAGGCAAGAGGAGTGATTCTGCTTACCGCCAGAGAAGAGGGCGTTCCCATTTTTGAATACACCCCCTTGCAGGTGAAGCAGGCCATTGTGGGTTACGGCAGGGCGGAAAAGCGGCAGGTTATCGCCATGGTCACCGCCGTGCTGAATCTGAAAAAGCCGCCGAAGCCGGATGACACGGCGGACGCTTTGGCGCTTGCAATCTGCCACGGGCATTGCGCCGCCTCAAAGCTGGGTCAGTTTTATAACAATTAGTCTGTGTGACAAAGGACAGTATATAAGCCGCGGTGCGGTGTGGAGAAATTATGTGGATTTGCGACGATTGGAAGGATTATGAGCTGATTGACGCCGATGGCGGCGAGAGGCTTGAGAGATGGGGAAACTATATACTGGTGCGCCCCGACCCTCAGATAATCTGGAGCGGGGAGAGAGAGGACAGCCGATGGAAAAACGCCGACGGCGTATACAGGCGCAGCCGCTCGGGCGGCGGACGCTGGGTGGTGTCCCGTATGCCCGAGGAATGGTGTATAAACTACGGAAAGCTTGTTTTCAAGCTTCGGCCCATGGGCTTTAAGCACACGGGTCTGTTTCCGGAGCAGGCGGTAAACTGGGATTGGTTTTCCGCCCTTATAAAAGACAGACGCCTGAAGTGCCCCGACAGGGAAGTTTCCGTACTCAATCTGTTTGCGTACACGGGCGGGGCGACGGCTGCAGCGGCTGCCGCGGGCGCATCGGTATGTCATGTTGACGCTTCAAAGGGTATGGTGGGCGCCGCAAAGGAAAATCTGCGGCTTTCCGGTCTTGCCGAGGCTCCCGTCAGATACATTGTAGACGACTGTAAAAAATTTGTGGAGAGGGAGATTCGGCGCGGCAGACGCTACGACGGCATTATCATGGACCCGCCCTCCTACGGCAGGGGACCCTCCGGCGAGGTATGGAAGTTGGAGGAGTGCGCCGACGAGCTTATAAGCCTTGCGGCATCTCTCTTATCGGACGATCCTTTGTTCTTCCTTGTAAACTCTTATACTACGGGACTTTCTCCCGCCTCCATGGGATATATGGTAATGCGCGCCGTGGGACTTCGCGGTCACATGGAGGCGCAGGAAATAGGACTGCGGGTAACATCTACCGGACTTTGTCTGCCTGCGGGAGCCAGCGCAAGGTGGACTCCGGAGAAGACTCCCGAGTGCTCTTCCTCGGTCACTTCCGAAGGGACTTCCGATGAGGCTCCTGCGGGGAGGGTCGGGAAGTCAGCAGAAAAGGCAAATGTCGAAAATGTGCGCAAAGAGTCTGGAAATAATTCCGGCAGATATAAAGCAGCCGAAACTTATAAAGCGGGCGGCGCCGTCCGCAAGTATACGCCGGATAAGCCTGCAAACGCAGGCGTATCGGGAAAATCGGGCGTTTGCGGCAAAGCAGGTAAGGCAAGTTTTTCAGCCAAAGCAAACAAATCAAATAAATCTAACAATAAGAGCAAAGCAAATAAGGCAAATGCAGAAAACGGCAGAAAAGGGAAAGGAGCGGGTGTAAAATGAGCGCGGTCATAAAAGCCGAACATATTTCCTACACCTACCCCGGCGACGAGGACACTCCTCCCGTACAGGCGCTCCGTGATGTGAGCTTTGAGATAGAAGAGGGTTCATTTACCGCTATTCTCGGTCACAACGGCTGCGGCAAGTCTACTCTTGCAAAGGTACTTTGCATGATTCTTGAGCCGGACGAGGGCACTCTTGAGGTTTACGGGCGGGATATGACCGCCGAGGACGCTACGGACGAGGATGTTTTCAACGCCCGCAGAAATGTGGGAATGGTTTTTCAGAATCCCGACAATCAGCTTGTGGCAACTATTGTTGAAGAGGATGTTGCTTTCGGCTGTGAAAATCTCGGAGTCGCTCCCGCTGACATACGCCGCCGCGTTGACGAGGCTCTTGCCACAGTGGGAATGACGGAATATGCGCGTCACGCCACCCACAGGCTGTCAGGCGGTCAGAAGCAGAGAGTCGCCATTGCCGGTGTGCTTGCCATGAGGCGGCGCTGTATTATTTTCGACGAAAGCACTGCCATGCTTGACCCCAAGGGGCGCAGAGAGGTTATGGACACCATCTGCCGTCTCAACAGGGAGGAGGGCATTACGGTCATTCACATTACCCACTATATGAATGAGGCAACCCTTGCGGACAGGGTAGTGGTTATGAGCGACGGCGGTATAATTATGGACGGCACGCCCCGCGAGGTTTTCAGCCGTGTCTCCGAGCTTCGGGAGGCTGAGCTTGATGTTCCCCAGACTACGGAGCTTCTGTGGGGACTGAAAAACGCCGGCTGGGATGTGGCTGTGGATATTTTCGACGCTGACGAATGTGCCCGTGAAATTGCCCGGGCCTTGGAAAGGGGCGGCCATGGGAACGCTTGAAGTCAAAGATCTGTCCTATACCTACGGCAAGGGCGCGCCCTATGAAATAAAGGCGCTGGACAGCGTAAATCTTGTTTTTGAAGCCGGGCGGATTACGGGACTTATCGGTCACACGGGCAGCGGCAAATCCACTCTGGTGCAGATGCTCAACGGGCTTATGAAGCCGGACTGCGGAAAAGTTCTTCTGGACGGCGTTGATATATGGGAAAAGCCTAAGGAAATACGCAGTATCCGCTTTCGGGTGGGACTTGTAATGCAGTACCCCGAATATCAGCTTTTTGACGAAACTGCCGAAAAGGATATTGCTTTCGGTCCCCGAAACATGGGTATGAGCGAGGACGAAGTTAAAGAGGCTGTGCGCGACGCCGCCCGCTTTGCGGGACTTGACGAGAGCCTTTTGAAAAAATCGCCCTTCGATCTGTCCGGCGGACAGAAGCGCCGTGCGGCGCTGGCGGGTGTCATTGCCATGCGTCCCGAGGTACTGGTGCTTGACGAGCCCGCGGCAGGTCTTGACCCGGGATCCCGCCGGGAAATACTGGGGCGTATCAAAAAGTATCAGAGGGAAAGCGGCACCGCCGTTATTATCGTTTCTCACAGCATGGAGGACATGGCCATGTACTGCGATACCGTGGCGGTCATGGATCACGGCAGACTTATGATGACCGGAACCCCCGCCGAGGTTTTCAGCCGCTCACAGGAGCTTTTTGCGGCGGGACTTGATGTGCCGCAGATAACAAAGGTTGCCGCGTCCCTTAAAAAATGCGGCGTGGATATAGGTCTTGACATATACACCGTGGGCTATGCTCTTGAGAGGCTTTTGCCTCTCGGCTCAAAAGGAGAGTAAGCAAAAAGCCCATGGGGACAATTATTTCTGTAAATTATACCGCTTTGTACCATAAAGGGTGCTGCGGGCAAAAATT
>JBJDYY010000015.1:0-6712 GCA_051867715.1 Candidatus Avispirillum sp. | reverse complement strand
TATTATTCTCATTTTTCCTATTACTTCTATTATCTGCACAGTATATCCGCAATCCTCTCACATGCATGTCATCCCCATATGGATTTTCTGCATGTGCCATTGCACTATATGAATTAGTTCATTTATCAAAGGACACATTTTTATCGCCTCAGGTCTTGTACCAAATACTTACTTTATCATCTCATTAGATATCTTTAAAATAAAGTATATGAAACAGCATTTACTCAATTTCTATCTTCCATGTTTTTATATACTGCCCCTTTCACCGATTTACCAGAATCAACTCTAAACATCGTTCAGTTTAGCTTAATATGGAGTCAACACACTTAGTAATAAACTGTTCCGCATTGTATACCGGAACAATTACGCTGAGCTCAGTATGACTCATAATCCTCCATCTCCTTTAAGAAACGAACTCTTCCCAGCAACAATCCCAAAAGGATATAACCGATAAAAGTCGGACTGCCGGAAATAAAGTCAAGCTCAACTGACTGCTGTACATATAAGACAATAAACGATACAAAACAGCCAATAACTATGTAGTCGTTCAGATACGGTCTTGCACTGCCCAATACCTCGCCGAAAGACAGAATCCAGAACACAAATCCCAGAACACCGGTTGAGACCAAACAGGTGACAGCGCTGTTATGCCAGCTGGCAGCAATCAAATTTCCGTTTCCAAACAGAGGATTTTGCCAAAGTATTTCAAAACCGTTTTTCCACAGCTCATCCCGACCGTTAAACAGGGACTTATTATACCGCTCATAACTCCATTCGTTCAGCCCGTCCATAACGGAAGAATTCGATACAATCATTACAAATATCGCGATAATCAGCGGAAGAATAAGGCAAAACAATGTCCGGGAATAATTTCTTGAAACAGCGGCTCTCGGCAGCAGACCGATTGCAAACAGTGTACCGATGAATGTAAACAGTATACTTGACCTGGAGTTCGTCGGTATCATCAATGTGGCAATTATACCCGAAGCAACAAGCAGAATTACTTTGTTTCTCAGGCGCTGCTCTCTGAAGAAAGGCACAAGCAGCACCAAAAAGCTGTTCATTCCGATCATTGCAATAGAATTTGCATTCCAACCTTTCAGAGCAGTTCCGAAGTTAAAGATATACAGAATCGCACATCCCAATACGCCGTAAATAAGCCCTGTCCAAAACATTGTTCTGTCATCAATCCTCAGCTTTGACAAAAGGTAAACCAGGCAAAATACCCATAGATAGTCAATGCCTGCCGTACCGTATCCGTGAATAAGAGGAGATACAATAAATATCAAGCCCATAATACCGTAGATATAAAATTTCTTTTTATCTACCAGCATGGCGTGTGTTCGCGCATATCCCCTTATCACGCTGACCGCGAACAGCAATATGACAATTCCCTTTGTCAAGTCGGTGATATGATATACAGAATCAAGACCCGTTCC
This sequence comes from Candidatus Avispirillum sp., assembly GCA_051867715.1. GTDB lineage: Bacteria > Bacillota > Clostridia > Oscillospirales > CAG-272 > Avispirillum. The sequence continues at coordinate 5,273 of JBJDYY010000015.1, read as the reverse complement.
GTGGAACAGATTTGCAACCCAAAGCAGGGACAGTAATCCTGTGTAGATAAGAGATTCCATCCCTTAAAAACCTCTCAAAACTTTATAGTATAAAAGGAACAAAAGTCCCAACGGTTTTGCAACTGCAACCGTAACCGGATGCCGTCCGGTGTATTTGCTCCTTTGCTTTTTGGCAAGTCGGCAAAAGCACTGATATTTCCCGGCAGTAATAATTCTGTTCTTAAACGAATCCTGCATATCGATCCGCTGCATAAAGTACAGGCAGTATCCGGCCGGATTTGCTTTCATGATACGGTTCAGATTGTTGGAAAGACCGTCTTCCTGATATTCGCAAACCGTTATTACTTTACTTAGTAACGAGACCTCTGCTTCAGCGGTCATTCTGTCGTATACCACAGCTTCTGTTACAAATTTTTCCCCTTCAAACACCGGATACGGAAACTTTCGAGCAAAATCGGTACGGATGATAATAGAAAACTCCCCGTTACAATGAAACTCATTGTTAAGTTTCTGCAAACTGATTTGCGTAATATTTTCGGGGAACTCATCACTCAGGAGCTTCCCTTTTTCGTCTTTTTTATAGGCAAAAATAAGCATCGTATTTTCCCAGTTGAGAACAAAATCCAGTATTGCCTCTATCGCCCCGGCTTCCAGCCAATCGTCAGAGTCCACACAGAAAAAATACTCACCGTGCGCCAGTTTCAGCGCTTGATTATATGCAGTATGCTTCCCTCCGTTTTCCTGCTTATAATAAACAATCGGGAATTTAGTTTGTTCAAACTCTTTTACCACCGACTCTGTATTGTCAGTCGAGCCGTCATCAATGATAAGCCATTCGAAAGAATAATCGGATTGACTCACCAAACTATGATATACTCTTGTTAATGTATTTGACCGATTGTATGTCGGTGTAAATACGGTAAGCTTCATTTTTTTAATCCCAACTTCTTAAAAAAATCATTTCCGAAAGCACGATGCAAAGGCTTGGTTATAGCAGAACGAATTTTTTGACCTGTTGTAAGACAGCTTCCCATATACCAATGAATAGAAACTGTGTTTTTAGTTTTATTTAACACTCCCGTTGTGCTCTCATACGGGTTAAAATACTCCTTCGGATAAACCGCTCCCCACGGGAATTCCTGATAAGAGCCGTCTCTTTTTAGTCCAAGTTTAACCAATGCTTCCGTATTCAACTTCGGACACATAGTAACACCGTGCTTTCCGTCCAGCAACGGCTCGTATTCCTTAAGCATTGCCTCTAAGGCGAGACCGTTTGCGACTGAGCCGAAAGCAAGACCGGTATTAGTCTCTGCGTTTTTAGTTTCCAAATGTTCACTGACATCCGTTTCAAATCCGAAAAACGCCTGATTTTCCAACAAAAAATCAGGATTTCTTATCAATTCCACATCGGTATCGAAATAAATTCCGCCGTTTTGATACACAACCGACAAGCGCACATAATCACTCAAAAAGGCATACTTTTTATTTTCGTAACACCATTTTGTGTACTCATTGGTATCAATATCAAAATTGTCCTCATTCCACTCGATAATTTCATAATCGGGGCAGTATTTTTTCCAGCTTGCAATGCACTTTTTCGCTAGTCTTGGCTTCTCTCCCCTGCCGAACCAACAGTAATGAATTTTCTTAGGAATCATTTTAATACTCCTTATGTGCTGATTCACTTTCGGTGTAAATAATCGTAAATTGTTTTAGGCAGCAGACCCACTATAATCGGTCGCGCACAATACAGATAATGAGCAGGACTCAAATGCAGTTTTTTAACAGCGGAAGCGCCTACCCTCGCCTCATTAATACGGTATTTGAATTCTCTTCTGCCGTATGCGTTACGGTCGTCCCGCATTTTGTAAAGCGGTTCGTCAAGGTTATAGCCCCGAAAGCCTTTTTCGTACATTCTGACCCACAAATCCCAGTCCTCAACGCGTAATCGTTTTTTTGAAACCGCATATCCTTTTACTGCAGTATAGGCCTCTCTGCGCACCAAGCAAGGTGCGTGGCAAAACGGCGTACCTTTTGCAAATAAATTTATATCCGGCTCTCCGCCTGCCTTTCCCGTGCGAAAATCGCCGTTTTCATCAAAATATACCATAGGACAACTTACTATGGCATATTCCGGATGTGCACTCAAAAAACCGATTTCTTTTTCAAGTCTTGCAGGAAGCGAAATATCGTCTCCGTCCATTCTGGCGATATACTCGCCTTTCGCCGACTCCAGGCAACGGTTAAGGGTGTAATTAAGCCCCATATTCTCTTCGTTTTTTAGCACAACTATTTTATCGGGATACTTTTCTTTATATTCTGAAGCGATTTTATATGTACTGTCTGTTGAACCGTCATCGCACATTATAAGCTCCCAATTGTCATATGTCTGGCAAATAATTGAATCAACAGCTTCAGGCAATGTCTCTGCACAGTTATAAATCCCCATAATAATTGAAATTAATAACTTTTCGTCAGAACTTGCCATCTTTTATTTTCTCCCAACAGTTTTTTTCTGTCTTCAATAATATACTCAAACAATTTGCCTTGCTCAAAGTGCTCCTCGGCAAAACCGTGCGCCGCCGATGCTAAGGACTGATATAATTCGCGATTGCTGTAAATCGTATTCATGGCCTCCGCCAATGACTTAACATCCGCTTTCTCGACAACCAGCCCTGTCTTATATTTAAGCATTGCGTCGGTAGGGCCGGGGATATTGCTTACAATTACGGGCAATCCCATAGCCTCGGCTTCAATTACTCCGCTGCCGAATCCTTCGCGGTAGCTCGGCAGAATATAAACATCCATAGCCGATAAATATTGTTCAACCGCATTTGTCCGTCCGGTGTAGATCACATTTTCAGATTCTTTAGACCAGTTAAACAAATCCATATCTATATTATCATCAATCTCTTCGCTTCCCACAAGCATCAGATATGTATTATCGGGCAAAAGCTGCTTATATGCCGAAAGCAATTCATTGATCCCTTTGTCTCTTGTAATTCTTCCTACAAATCCGTATACAAACGCGTCTTCCGGAATTCCGTACCTACTTCTGATTACTTTGCAGTAATTGCTCTTTTGAGAAATATCGAATTTTTCAAGATTTACACCGCTTGCGCTGCCGTTCCAGATAACCGAACCCTTATTCTCCGGATACAAACCTTGCTCATGAGCGAAATCCAGATTGCTTATACTGTCAGGTTCAATCCAAGTGGACAGTTTACACACAAGCTTCTCTTCCAACTTAAAAATCAGGCGTTTGATACCTGAAAATCCGACAAAAACCATTCCCCACTGGCAATACAATCTAACCGGAATTTTTGCAATTTTACCGGCAACCGAGGCGTACAAAGAAGCATTCGGAGTAGAATATTGAATCAAATCAAATTTTTCTCTTCTAAAAATACGCTTCATTTCGGCGACTGCCTTTATACCGGACATGCTTATGCCGCGTTTCATATTAACAGGAATATAATGAATGTAATCAGGCAATTCTTCTTCAAATTCCCGATCATAATCGCAAATAAAAGTAATATCCCAATCTGTGTTTTCATGAATATACTTTGCAGTATTCAGCACAAACGCATTGAGTGTTGCCGATACAGTTGTAATAAAGCATATTTTTTTCATTGAGATCTCCTTTCATTTGCAAATTTCGAAGTAAAATGACCTTAGTAAGAAAAAGGGTGAATTCAGTTGTCATAATCCAAAAGCAGCAAAACGCCCTGTCTCCTGCTATGAACTACTTTATTTTCACTGCCGGAACTCCTGCATAAGTGCCTTTCTTATCAATATTTCTTATAACCGCCGCACCGGCACCCACAATGCAATTTTCGGCAATATCAATATTGTTTACAACAACTGCTCCTATTCCGATAAAGGTGCCTCTTCCGACATGTACGCTTCCCGCAAGGTGCGCTCCTACCGAAATATGAGCAAAATCTTCAACCGCACAGTCGTGATCTACGGATGAACATGTATTTATTATACATCCCCGTCCTATAACGGCGCCCGGATTTATTACCGCGCCCGCCATTACTACACTGCCGCAGCCGATATTGACACCCTTGCCGATGACTGCAGACGGATGTATTAAAACGGCGACGCTTTTACCCGCGTCAAGAAGCTGATCCTGAAGCGTCATCCTGACTTTTGAATTACCTATTCCTACGATAAAATCACAGTCGTATTTGTAAAAGTCACGGCACAGACCGACCACAGGATAGTCCCCGCATTTATACGCTTCGGTGCTGTCGTCCAAAAAAGCAATATCCCCGTACCCGTTTTTTTCCGCAATATCGGCGATTACCCGTCCGTGACCGCCCGCACCTAAAATTATCAGTTTTTTCATTTTACAGATGTTTCATCTCCGAGAAATTCTTCCATGGTTTCCGAAGTATCGGATGTAATGCCGTCTTTTTTGATAAATGCCTTTTTCACCGTACTGAAAATTATCTTCAAATCCCCTGAAAAGGTGATACGGTCTATGTACTGAACATCCATCTTAAACTTTTCATCCCAGCTGACGGAATTCCGTCCGTTCACCTGAGCAAGTCCCGAAAGTCCGGGGCGGACCTCATGTCTGCGGTGCTGTTCGCTGTTGTATCTGGGAAGATACTTGCACAAAAGAGGCCTCGGTCCCACCACCGACATCGTTCCGTTTATTATGTTAAAAACCTCAGGCAGCTCGTCAAGACTTGTAGAACGCAGCCATTTGCCGAACTTGGTAAGTCTTACGCCGTCAGGCAAAAGCTCGCCGTTTTCATCCCTTTCATCAGTCATGGTGCGAAATTTATACAGACAGAATATCTTCTCGTCCCTGCCGGGTCTCTCCTGCTTGAAAATTACGGGACTCCCCAGTTTTATCCGCACAAGTACCGCGACGATGATATACAGCCACCAGAATACGAGAAGCGCCGCAACGCCGCAGATTATATCCAACGGCCGCTTAAAAAACTTTTCATACGGTCCGTAGGGCTTATGTTTACCGACCGCATCGTTTATCGTCTCATGCTTCATTTCCCGAAGCACCTCCGGACAGCGCCGATAACCCGCCGGCAGTCTTCATCGGACATTTTAGTGTCACCGGGCAGGCAAACGCCCCTCTCAAATATCTCCTCTGAAACAGGTTTGTCGCCGACGCTTACAAAAGCCGCGTCCCTGAATACGGGCTGCATATGCATAGGCTTCCATATATAACGCCCCTCAATATTGGCTTCGTCAAGAGCCGCAAGAAGTTTTGCGGGAGCTGTTCCCGACTCGCCGTCAAT
>JBJDYY010000014.1:0-6730 GCA_051867715.1 Candidatus Avispirillum sp. | reverse complement strand
AAATCTGTCTTGTCCGCACCGACGCCGAAAAATGGCCCCGCGTGTGCTCAGCTCCCGATAACGGGGAGCAGCTTGCCATGTGGAACGAGGGTCTTGAATGGGCGCAGGAGCACAGCGGGAAAATGCGAGAGGTGGAGATCGAAAACGAGGGACTGCATCTCGTGGGCGAGCTGTACGACTTCGGCGGCAGCCGCTGCGTTATAATTCTGCCCGGCAGATGCGAATGTCTCAAGTATTCCTACTTTTACGCAAAGCCTTATGCCGACGAGGGAGTAAGCGTGCTTGTTATCGATTCCCGCGCTCACGGACTCAGCGAGGGCAAATACAGCACTGTGGGCTCCGCCGAGGGCAGGGACGCCGTTGCATGGGCGCGCTGGCTCATTGAAAAGGAAAACATAAGCGAAGTATACTTCCACGGCGTATGTATAGGCGGAGCCGCTGCCATATTTGCCGCTTCAAATCCCGATTGTCCCGAAGCGGTGCGCGGCATCGTGACGGAAGGGTGCTTTGTCAACTTCCGCGAGACCTTCAAAAACCATATGATAATCGACAAACACCCCGTTTTTCCCGTGCTTGATATGGTAATGATACGCCTTTGGGCAAAAACGGGAGTCAATGTGCTGAAAGAGTGTCCCCTTCGCGCCGTGCGCTCCCTGAAGCTGCCCGCTTTGTTTATTTTCGGCGAGTGCGATCAGTATTCCGTACCCGAAAAGAGCCGCAAGCTTTTTGCCGCCTGCGCTTCAGACAGAAAGAGTCAGGTATGGCTGCCAAACGGCGGTCATTCCCACCTGAGAATAAACAACAAAGAAGACTACGACGTGGCGGTGCGCAGTTTTCTGCAAAGTTTATGAGTGAAAACAAAAAGTACGCCGTTTTTACCATAGATGTAGAGGCTTTTTCCGACACGGGGTGCATAAGCGCCCTTGGAAAAAACGCCTGCAGCGACGCGGACGCCCGCCTTATGGACGGGCTGGAGCGATATTTGTCTCTCCTTGAATGGCACGGCATACGCGCCACCATGTTCGCACTTGCCAGCACCGCAAAAAAGCTGGGGGACAGGCTGCGGGAATATGTCCGTCGCGGGCACGAGCCTGCGCTGCACGGACTGAGCCACACCTCCCTTGACTCTATGGACAGCGGGCGTTTCAGAGAGGAAACATTAGCGGCAAAAGAACTGCTTGAAAAGGAACTGGGCACGGATATAAACGGCTACCGTGCGCCGTTTTTCAGCCTTGACAACGAAAAACTGGAGATTCTTAAAGAGCTGGGCTTTTCTTACGATTCAAGCAGAATGGCGTATCCCGGCTCCGACCACAACGGAAAGCTGGATGTTTCCGGCTTTGACAGAGTGCTGTGCGAAGCCTATCGCAGCGGAGATTTTTTTGAGTACGGCATTTCCCATAAAAAGCTTTTCGGTATGAATGTACCCATTTCCGGCGGCGGCTATATAAGGCTGTCCGGTCCCGGCTGGGGAGCGGTGCGTTCCATGATAGAAAGCTACGCAAAAACCGAGGATTTATACATATTCTATCTGCATCCCTTTGAGCTGTCTCAAAATACGCCGCCCTGCCCCCGTGAGCTTGCCACCCACGACAAATATTACCTGCGGCACGGACTCCGCGATTACGGCGCAAAAATAGAGACCATTATTGATATTCTTACGCGGCACGGCTTTGAATTCGTCACCTTTGACGTCCTCACACGCATACTGAAACAAAAGTGCGGGACGCCCTGCGACTCTCTTTCCTGACATAACACACGGTAAAAACGGGCTGAAAATCAGCCCGTTTTTTCGCGTCTTTTTCTATTTCAATTATCCGTCGCGAAATCCCGCCCCCGACACTTCTGCGGCTCCCGTAACTATCATAAACGCCGCCGGATCCGTTTTCCTCACAAGAGAGCGCAGCATATACAGCTCGTTTTTCTTAACTGCGCAAAACACCGTCTGCCCCTGCTTTCCGGTGTACCAGCCGCTGCTGCTGATAAGCGTCACCCCGCGCCCCAGCCGCCTTGATATGGCAAGGGATATATCCTCGTGCCGCTCCGACACTATCATTGCAAGCACAGCGCCTCCCATGCCCTCCAAAACCTTGTCAAATGCCGTGGTGTAGCACCATACCGCCGCAAAAGAATACAGAATTCCTGAAAAACTGCCCTCAATAAGAGAAGCTCCCACAATGATCACCGTATCAATCATCAGTATGAGCCGCCCCGTGCTGAGTCCCTTTGTATAAGGCCTGATAATATAAGCAAGAAGGTCGCTGCCGCCCGTGGTGTATCCCCGTGTCAGGAGAAGTCCGCTGCCCGCCCCCATCATAAGCCCGCCGAATACGGCGCACAGCAGCCTGTCCTCGTATGTCACGGGCAGAGCCGCCATAAAATCGGTGGCGGCAGAGGTGCCCGCAATGCCCATAAGCGCCTTAACCACCCCGCTGCGCCCTTTGCCCGAAACGGTTTCGTATACCAGAAGCGGAAGATTGAGAAGAAAAATAAACAGACCGACCGGAGTTGAAAAAAGGCTGTTAAGAGTAGTGGATATGCCCGTAAAGCCGCCCATTGTAATGCCGCCGGGAGTAATGAATATGTTAACGGAAGCACCGAAAAGCAGACAGCCTCCCACAAACACCGCCGCGTCCTGAAAATACCCTGCCGCTTTTTTCATAGTATAAAGTCTCCTTTCTGCGCGCCCGCTGCCGCCGCAAATTGCGCGGCGGGCGAGAGAAGTATCTAATGTATATTTCCCCGCCGGCGCACATAAAATGTACCGTACAAGCGACAGCACAAAAAAAGAAAGGCAAGACATAAGTATGGAAATGCAAAACATTTATCTGCCGGAAGGCTCTCTTATCGACACCGAATCCAATATCGCCTACACCTCCTCCGTGCGTATGCTGGAGCGCGCCATGCGCCGGGGCGTCATACTGGAAGCCATGGCAACGGTCTGCGACTGTACGGATATGTCCCTGAAAGTCGACCTTGGCTGCGCCGACGGCATTATTCCCAAGGAGGAGGCCATGTACTCGCCGGAGGGCGGCAAGGACATCGCGGTCATAACGCGGGTGGGCAAGCCCGTGTGCTTCAAGGTAGTCAAAATCATTGACCGGGGGGGAATGCGCCCCACTGCTGTGCTGTCCCGCAGGCTTGCACAGCTTGAATGCTCGGAAAACTATATCTCCCGCCTGTCCCCGGGCGACATAATCCCCTGTACCGTCACACATCTTGACCCTTTCGGCGCCTTTGTGGATATAGGCTGCGGCATAGTTTCCCTTATCTGCGTGGACTGCATTTCCGTCTCGCGTATCTTCCACCCCTCCGACCGCCTGTGGGCGGGTCAGCGCATATATGCCGCCGTAAAGCACATCGACCGCTCGGCTTCAAGAATATATATGACTCTCCGTGAGCTTCTGGGCACATGGGAGGAAAACGCCGACGCCTTTTCCCCCTGCTCCACTGTGGCGGGGATAGTCAGAAGCATTGAGGACTACGGCATTTTCGTTGAGCTGACGCCCAATCTTGCGGGACTTGCCGAGCTTCGGGAGGGAGTCAGCGTGGGCGACTGCTGCTCCGTGTACATAAAAAGCATCATACCCGACAGAATGAAAATAAAGCTTGTGCTTATAGACTGCCACGCTGCCCGATATACGCCGTCTCTGAAATACTTTGTCGACCCGCAGAAAGTGCGCCATATAGACCGCTGGCGCTATTCGCCTCCCGGCTGCCGCAAGGTTATAGAGACCGTTTTCGGCGAGGAATAGGGGATATGCGGGTCTTTCCGCTTTTACATTCCCGCTTTTGCAGAAACATATTTTTATAAACCGGCGCGCCGCCGTCCTTAATGCCTGAAAGGAAAAGGGGACGGCGGGCGCCTTTTCTGCGCCCGCCCGTCTTTGCCCGATTTTTTAAGTTTTTCCCGGATTTTTACCCGATCTGCCGTTTTTTCACCCTTTGCACCCGTTTTTTCGGTATCGCCGCGCAAAAGAAGTGAATACACTGTGGTTAGGGCAAATGCCCGCTGACAATACAATCCGAAAGGCGGTACCGAAATGAGTCACATACATAAAGACAGCGCGCCGTCCTCCCGCCGCGGTGATGCGCAGACCGTGGTTGCCCTTGCGGGAAACCCCAATGTGGGCAAAAGCACGGTTTTCAACGCCCTGACAGGCATGAATCAGCACACGGGCAACTGGCCGGGGAAAACGGTGGCGGTAACTTCGGGCACATACGAAAGCAGGGAAAACAGCTACCGCCTTGTGGATATACCGGGTACTTATTCGCTTCTGGCTCATTCCCGGGAAGAAGAAGTCGCCAGGGATTTCGTCTGCTTCGGCGGGTGCGACGCCGCCGTGGTGGTATGCGATGCCTCCTGCCTTGAGCGAAATATGAATCTGGTATTGCAGGTAGCGGAGGCAGTGCCGCGGACGGTGGTATGCGTAAATCTTCTGGACGAAGCCCGCCGCCGCGGAATAAGCGTGGATCTTTCGGTTCTCAGCCGTCGGCTGGGCCTTGTGGCGGTAGGCGCGGTGGCGAGAAAGAAAAAGACTCTGGACCGTCTTTGCGACACGCTGGACGGCTGCGTCAAAAAGGAGGATGCCCTTCCTTTTCGCGTTCCTTACCCGAAGGTTTTGGAGGAAGCTGTGGCGGCGGCAATTCCCTTTATAGAAGCGCGGCTTGACGGCAGCATAAAGTATCCGGACGCACGCTGGGTGGCTTTGCGGCTCATAGAGGGGGACCCGACGCTTCTGCGTCAGCTTGACGGCAGCATGGGCGGCGGATTTACAGACAGCGAGGAAGCGAAAGCCGCAGTCTTGGCCGCAAAGGCGGTATTTGACGCCGCCGGCGCCGATATAAATCAAGCGGGGGACATGATAGCCGCATCCCTTGTGGCTCTCAGCGAGGACATCTGCCGGGAAGCCGTCAAAACGGAAAAAGGCACGCCGGGAGCCGCCTTTGACCGCCGTCTTGACAAGGTGCTTACGGGCAGAATCGGCGCATATCCCATTATGCTCCTGTTGCTTTGCTTTATTTTCTGGCTGACTCTTGTAGGTGCAAATTACCCGTCGGAGGCGCTGTCCGCCTTGCTTATGGGTTTTCAGGATAAGCTGCACGGCTTTCTAATGCACATAGGACTGTGGGAGTGGGCGTGTGATGCGCTGGTATACGGAGCGTACAGAGTGCTGGCGTGGGTGGTGTCGGTAATGCTGCCTCCCATGGCAATATTTTTTCCGCTGTTTACCCTGCTTGAGGATTTCGGCTATCTTCCCCGCATAGCATTTAACCTTGACAAACCGTTCCGCCGCTGCCGTGCCTGCGGAAAGCAGGCGCTTACCATGTGCATGGGCTTCGGCTGCAACGCGGCGGGCGTTGTGGGATGCCGCATAATCGACTCCCCCCGCGAGCGGCTCCTTGCAGTTCTCACCAACAATTTTGTTCCCTGCAACGGCCGTTTTCCCATGATGCTTACGGTTCTGACAGTGTTTTTTGCCTACGGCTCCTCCGGCGCCTCCTCTTTTACGGCAGTGCTTCTTCTTTGCGCCGTAGTGCTGTGCGGAATAGGCGCCACCTTCGGGGTAACGGCGCTTTTGTCCCATACGGTACTGAAAGGTCAGCCCTCGTCCTTTACTCTGGAGCTGCCGCCGTACCGTATACCGCAGGTAGGGCGGGTCATCGTCAGAAGCATTTTTGACCGTACCCTGTTCGTTCTGGGCAGAGCCGCCGCAGTAGCGGCTCCCGCGGGACTTATTATTTGGCTGTGCGCCAACATAAATATCGGTGACGCAAGCATACTGTCGCATTTCTGCGATTTTCTTGAGCCGGCAGGCTCCTTAATGGGACTTGACGGCACAATTCTTGCGGCGTTTATACTGGGGCTGCCCGCCAACGAAATAGTAGTGCCCATAATGCTTATGGCATATCTTTCACAAGGCACTCTTGCGGATGTGGGCAGTATAGTACAGCTTCGGGAAATCCTGACGGCAAACGGCTGGACGCCGGTGACCGCCGTTTGTATGCTGATTTTCTCCCTGATGCACTGGCCCTGCTCCACTACAATAATTACGGTTTACCGCGAGACCCGCAGCGTAAAATGGACGCTTCTCGCCGTACTTATCCCCACCCTCTGCGGCTTTGTCTGCTGCACCGCCGTAAACGGCGCCGCCACCCTGATAAACAGCCTGATACATTAAATGGAAGATACGGGACGCCGCTAAAAATTCCGTTCAATTACATGCGGAGCCCTGCCCCGTACCCCCGAGGCATACACGGGGCTCCGCCCCACGCCCGGCAGATATATGCGAGGCTCCGCCGGGGCTCTGCCCCTCACCCCGCTTAGTACCTTTTTTGAAAAAAAGGTACTAAGAACCCCAAAAAACTTTTGCCCTGATACGGCAATAAAGCGACCCCCCGCAGGGGAGCCGCGTAGGCGGCAAGCGAGAAAAAGCACAGAAGAAAGTAAACTCTCTTCTGTGCTTTTTCTATCGCTTTACGGACGGTTTCACCGTCCGCCCCTGCGGTTAATGTACAATTTGCTTTTCTCTTTTTCTGTGGGTAGCTATAAGTCTGCTATCGACACGCTCATTAGCTTTGCTTACGGTCTGTCGCGAGACTTGAAGTTTAGGCTGACGGCGCAGGTTTCTCTCCAATTAGTCGAATGTGTTATGCCCTTTCAACGCTACGGTCTGATGTTCTTCCGTGTCGAGAAGAGGGGAGAGATTCTAAAGAGAGGGGAGAAGAT
>JBJDYY010000013.1:0-6764 GCA_051867715.1 Candidatus Avispirillum sp. | reverse complement strand
CAGAAGAACACGATAAGATTTTTATCGGGTCTTACGGTAGAGGGTATCTCATGGTTGTACAGAATAGTATGTACTCTCATACCGGGGTAGTACTGCTGAATATCTCTTGCGGCGCGGTTTGCCATGTCAAGATACAGACCGGAGAAGCCCTCGGGGGGGACAATCCATTCGCCTGTCTTGTTATTCAGCTTGCCGTTAGCCTTAAGATTGCAGTTGCGGCAGGTGCAGTATTCTTCGTTGTCGTTAATGGAGAAGGAAACGGACTTTTGTCCTTCCTCTACCAGATGCTTTGCGGTTGTGGTAAAGGCATAGCAGGCACTGCCCCAGTTTTCGATTCTTATAAGGTTGATAAGCATACCCTCGAACAGGGTGTTGTACTGATCGTCATTTGAAGCACAGGGCTGCCATGTAAGCTCGTTCTTCTTTTCGCCCGAATTGTATTTTGCAACAATTCGCTCTTCCAGGGTCATAGTACCGTCATCGGGCGGCATAATACCCGTTGCATACTGCCAGTAATATGCATAAGAATGGGCGTTTACGTTTTGAGGGCCGTACTGGAGACCGTAGCGCTCCTCGCTGTAACCGTAAATCTGAGTACCGTTCTGGTGTGAAGGCAGATAGTAATCGTAGGCGTTCTGTCTGACATTCTGACCGCAGTATCTGAACTTCATTTTGGGCTGTACGCTTTCGCTGAGACCCTCGGGAATATCCACGGTGCGGTGCTTGTAGGAGAAGGTGTAGTTGTTGTCGTAGAAACGGTAGCCCAGATACTTTTCCACAATATCGTAAGCGGCGTACATATTGCCGCGGTAGGTGCCGTAGAGGTTAAGCACTCCGTCGGTGACATCGTACTTATAGCCCTCGCTGCCCAGCTCCTCGCCAAGCGCAGAGTGTCTGTCCACATCGTGGATAACAATGGCTTTTTCTGGCACCGTGCCGTCGTTCAGGATTTCGGGCTCAAACTGATAATTGGTGGAAATCCATATGTAGCGCTGAAGAATTTCCGCCGCATAGTAGGCGTTTTTCTCACGGGTGTATCCTTCGGGCACGACGATTGAGTATTCTTTGATGTCGTTTTTGGCAATAGTGAGACGGTAAATCTGACTTCCGTTTTCAAAATCGGAAATGCTCATTTTGCCCGCCAACAGACATTTGAGATAGTAAGCGTCGGTGGCGTTGACAGTTCCGTCGGCGTTCATATCCGCCGCGTCAAGGCAGATATTATCAAGGGCATAGGTCTTTCCCGCCAGATAGCTTTTGATCATGTAGGCGTCCTGACCGTTTGTCTTGCCGTCTGTCGAGGCGTCAGCGTTGCCTATGGTAAAGGTTTCGTCCTTTACTATGGTCGCCGCGCCGATACCCACTGCAAGCGTTCCCGCAAGCATAAGCAGGGCAAGCAGCGCTGAGATCAGTTTCTTCATAGTGTCCTCCTTGTGGATGGTGGGGTGTTTTCGTTTATTAAAGGGGGCGTACCGCACAGTATGCCCTCTGAAATACATGTTTTATGCCCGAATTACGCTTTGCCCACGGAGCCGAACAGCTCCATCTTCTCGCGCACGGTAGCTTTGATAGCCTCGGTGCCGGGTGCAAGCACCTTTCTGGGGTCAAAGCCCTTGCCTGTCAGATCCTTGCCTGCCTCGATATACTCGCGGACTGCGGCGGTGAATGCGATCTGGCACTCGGTGTTTACATTGATCTTTGCAACTCCCAGGGAGATAGCCTTCTTAATCATATCTGCGGGGATGCCTGTGCCGCCGTGAAGCACCAGAGGCATTTCACCGGTCTTCTGCTGAATAGCGTCAAGAGTCTCAAAGGAGAGTCCTGCCCAGTTTTCGGGGTACTTGCCGTGGATGTTGCCGATACCTGCGGCCAGCATGGTAACGCCCAGATCTGCGATCATTTTGCACTCGTTGGGGTCTGCGCACTCGCCCATGCCGATAACTCCGTCTTCCTCGCCGCCGATAGCGCCTACCTCAGCCTCCAGAGACAGATTCTTCTCTGCGCATACTGCGATAAGCTCTTTGGTCTTTGCGATGTTCTCCTCGATGGGGTAGTGAGAGCCGTCGAACATGATGGAGGAAAAGCCTGCTTCGATGCACTTGTAGCAGTCCTCATAGGTACCGTGGTCAAGGTGCAGAGCTACGGGTACGGTGATGCCCAGGGACTCAACCATAGCGTCTACCATAGCGGCAACGGTTTTGAAGCCGCACATATACTTGCCGGCGCCTGCGGAAACGCCCAGGATTACGGGGCTCTTCAGCTCCTCTGCGGTCTGAAGAACTGCCTTGGTCCACTCCAGGTTGTTGATGTTGAACTGACCTACGGCATACTTGCCTGCTTTTGCTTTTGTCAGCATTTCTTTTGCGTTTACTAACATTTTTATTCTCCTTTGAGATGAAGATTTTCATTCCAATCTATTATAAACCAATATATACAGAAAAATCAAGTGTTTTGACACATTATTTTAACCTGTAAAGCCTTTGCCGGATTTCAGTCAAATCTTTGCTTTTTTTATCCCTCCTGTTGACTGGCGGAAAATTTCGGTATATAATGTATAAAGCGAAAATTTGGCAAAAGGACAATTCGGACTATGAGAAGAACAAAAATCGTATGCACAATGGGACCTGCAAGCAGCAGCGAGGAAATGATTGAGAAAATGCTTCGCGCCGGTATGAATGTGGCGCGGCTCAACTTTTCCCACGGCACGCACGAGGAGCACAAAAAGACCATAGAGATGTTTCGCACCGTGCGCGACAGGCTGGGCGTTTCCGCCGCTGTAATGCTTGATACAAAGGGACCCGAGGTAAGAATCAGGACATTCAAAAATTCAAGCGTTGAGCTGCACGCGGGAGACGCCTTTACTTTCACGGCAGACAGCGTTGAGGGCGACGAAAGCCGTGTATCTATTTCCTACCCGCCTCTTGTCCGTCAGCTTACCCCCGGAGTGCGGCTTCTTCTTGACGACGGCAGACTGACTTTCAGAGTCATTGAGACCACCGAAACTGACATCGTCTGCGAGGTCGAGGTAGGCGGAGTGCTGAAAAACAGGAAATCCATAAACATTCCGAATTTCCCCATAAAAATGCCTTATATGAGCGAGGCGGACAAGTCCGATTTGCTTTTCGGCATTGAAAACGATGTGGACTTTGTGGCCGCTTCCTTTGTGCGCAGCCGCGACGATGTGGTGGCGCTGAGAAAATTCCTTGACTACAACGGCGGTCATAAAATCAAGATAATTTCCAAAATCGAAAATATGCAGGGCGTCGAGGCCTTTGACGATATTCTTGCCGTTTCCGACGGAATTATGGTGGCAAGAGGAGACATGGGCGTCGAGGTTGCTTTTGAAAAGCTGCCCGGAATTCAGAAGCGCTTTATACGCCGCTGCTATCAGGCGGGAAAGATAGTCATTACCGCAACGCAGATGCTGGAGTCCATGATAAACAGCCTGACTCCCACCCGTGCGGAAATATCCGATGTGGCAAATGCCGTTTTCGACGGCACCAGCGCGGTCATGCTTTCGGGTGAGACCGCTATGGGTATCGACCCTGCCAATGTGGTTTCCGTCATGGCGCGCATTGCGGAGCAGGCGGAAAATGACGCCATGGAAATGAACGCTTACAGCAATATCAAATATGAAGTGGACAGCGACGACACTACAAACGCTATCTGCGATGCCGCCTGCACCACAGCAAGGGATTTGGGGGCGAAAGCCATTATTGCGGTGACTACCTCAGGTTATACGGCTCGGCTTGTTTCAAAATTCAGACCGAAGCAGGATATTGTGGCGGCGACTCCGGAGCTTAAAACGTTCCATCAGCTTTCCATGTCATGGGGTGTGCTTCCCGTGCTTGCTCTTGACCAGAGCGATACGGATAAGCTGTTCCGCCATGCTATTGACTGCGCAAAGCAGATAGATGCGGTATGCGCCGGCGACACGGTGGTAATTACGGGCGGTGTGCCCCTGCGCACCAACGGCACCACCAACACTCTTAAGGTGGAGACCATAGGCAAATAATCTGACATTCGGAAGGACGGTCGGGATATGAGCGAAAAAGAGCGTATAAACAAGAAACTGTTTGACTTTATAAAAAAGAGCCCTACGGCGTGTCACGCGGCGCAGAATGCGGCGCTTCGACTTGAGAGCGAGGGCTATACGGAGCTTTTTGAAGGCGACAGATGGGAAATTCGGGGCGGCAATAAATATTTCGTGCGCCGCGGATTTTCCTCGCTTATTGCTTTTAAGGTGCCGGAGGGTGAGTTTTCTTCGTTCATGATAAGCGCCTCCCACTCCGACAGTCCCGCCTTCAAAATAAAAGAAAACGCGGAGCTTCCCGAGAGGGCAGGCACCGTGAGACTTTCCGCGGAGCGCTACGGCGGTATGCTTGCGCAAACATGGATGGACAGACCTCTGTCCGCGGCAGGCCGCGCCGTTGTACGCAGTGCAGAGGGCGCCGAAGTGCGTTTGTTTGATCTCGCTTCTCATCAGGCGATTATCCCCTCTGTTGCCGTACATCTTAACCGAGGCTCCGGCGACGGTGCAAAGCTTGACGCCGCAACCGATTTGTTGCCCCTTTACCGCACGGAGGAGGGGACTCCCTCATTTGCGTCTGCCGTGGCGTCTGCCGTAGGAGCAGACGAGGGTGATGTGCTCAGCTCCGATGTGTTTTTGTATGTGCCGGAGGAGGGGTATCAGTGGAACGGGTTTATTTCCGCTCCCCGCCTTGACGACTTGCAGTGCGCTTTCGCTTCCCTTGAGGCTTTTCTCCAATCAAAGGGCGGCAAGGGCTGCCCCGTATACTGCCTGTTCGACAACGAGGAGGTTGGCAGCGAGACAAAGCAGGGCGCGGCTTCCACTTTCCTCTTTGACACCCTGTCCCGTCTGTGCCGTGCCCTCGGACGGGGAGAGGACTTTGAAAGGCTTGTTTCTTCAAGCTTTATGGCGTCCTGCGACAACGCGCACGCCGTACATCCCAATCATCCGGAGCTGTGCGATGCGAATCACAGCGTGAAAATGAACGGCGGCGTGGTGATTAAATACAACGCAAATCAAAGATATGCAACGGACGCGGTGTCCTCGGCGCTTTTCAAACTTATATGCGAGGAGGCGGGCGTGCCCGTACAGCTTTACGCCAACCGCGCTGATATGCCCGGCGGCTCCACCCTCGGCAGCATCGCCGACACAAAGGTATCACCTAATACCGTGGATATAGGTCTTGCCCAGCTTGCCATGCATTCCGCTTTTGAGACGGCGGGCGCTGACGATACGGAGCATATGATAAGGGCGCTTAAATCTTTCTTCTCTGCGTCTCTATACTGCCGCGGAGGGGAATTCAGACTTATAAAGGACGAAGACTGAATACATAAAAAATTACGAAAGGAAATCACCTTATGTCAAGATACGAAGAGGCAAGAAAAATGTACGCTGCCCTCGGAGTGGACACGGAGGCTGCGCTTAATACGCTGAAGGATGTGAGCGTGTCGGTAAACTGCTGGCGGGGCGACGATTTGCAGGGTTTTGACTCTCCCGACAAGCTGTCCGGCGGCATTCAGGCAACGGGAAACTATCCCGGTGCCGCACGCACTCCAGAAGAACTGGCGGCAGATCACGATTTTGCTTTTTCCCTTATGCCGGGAAAAAAGAAGCTGAATCTTCATTCAAGCTACGCCGTGTACGAAAAGGGCGAGGTGCCCGACCGCTCCGACATTCAGCCCCGTCACTTCAAGTGGTGGGTGGACTATGCCAAGGAACGCGGGTTGGGTATTGATTTCAACCCCACATTTTTCTCCCACCCCATGGTGAAAAACAATCTCACTCTGTCCTCTCCCGACGAGGAGGTCAGAAACTACTGGATTCGCCACGGCAAGTGCTGCATAAGGCTTGCACAGTATTTTGCCGATGAAACGGGAATGCCCAGCGTCGTCAATATCTGGATCCCCGACGGCTACAAGGACTATCCCGCCGACCGCATCGGTCCCCGCGCCCGCTTCAAGGCTTCTCTTGACGAGATACTTACGGAGCCCAGAGACCCTGAAAAGGTGTTTGTGACCCTTGAATCCAAGGTGTTCGGAATCGGACTTGAAGCATACACCGTAGGCAGCGCCGAGTTCTGTCTGGCGTATGCGCAGGAAAAGGGAATCACGCCTCTTATGGACAACGGACACTACCATCCCACGGAGACCGTGTCGGACAAGATTTCCTCTCTGCTACTGTTCCACCGCGAGATAGGTCTGCACCTGACGCGCCCCATGCGCTGGGACTCCGACCATGTTGTGCTTTTTGAGGATGAAATCAGAGAGATTGCCAAGGAGATCGTTCGCTGCAAGGCTCTTGACCGCGTGTTTATCGCCACCGACTTCTTTGACGGCGCCATTAACCGCATATCCGCATGGGTGACCGGCGTGCGCAGCGTGCAGAAGGCTTTGCTTTACGCTTTGCTTCAGCCTTCGGAGGAGATGACCGCGCTTCAGGACAGCGCCGACTTCACCTCTCTTATGGTGGCTCAGGAGGAGCTGAAAACCGCTCCCTTCGGAGATGTCTGGGACGAGTACCTGTCCCGCTGCGGCGTAGTAAAAGACTACCTGCCCCTCGTTAAAAAATATGAAAACGATGTGCTGTCCAAGCGATAAAGGCACACGCAACACAAAAAACCGATGACCTCCGGTCATCGGTTTTTTGTGTTGAGGAATAAATATGGGGCGCTGCCCCATACCCCGCTCAGGACCTTTTTTGAGAAAAAGGTCCCGAGACCCCCAAAAAACTTTTG
>JBJDYY010000012.1:0-1513 GCA_051867715.1 Candidatus Avispirillum sp. | reverse complement strand
GGTGGCGGTTGTGCGTGGACAATCCCGCCACCAAATGCTGTGAAAATTCACCGTTTCCGTCTTATTAAGCCTTATTTTTCCTTATTTGCTCCAAATAAGGTGTAATAGCGCTTATTCCGAGAGATTAAGCCTTGATTTTAACAGAATAAGCCTGTTTTGGATTTATTTAGATAAATTTCGCGGATACTATTGACAGAATATATATATATAATTGAGTGTGCGTATTCTTGTGCATCATGCCGAGAACGCACACTTTTTGTTATTTAGGAGGATGGCTAAAATGCGTGTAACGATTGACCTTGACAGAGACATTATCATCATTCCCGACAACTTCTTTAAGAAGATTGGAGACGAAAACGACAAACTCGAAAAATATGGTGCAAAACCAGTAGACCCGCTTGTTCGTATTTGGCATTCTTTTGAAACAGCTATGAACGATACAAACAACCGTCTTTTGACACAGACAAATGCAAAGACTTCTACTCGTAAGAAAAAACCAGTTAATGTTGATGAAACTGTAAAATCTATGGAAGAACACAAAGAAGCGTTTGTAAAGAAAGAAGCAGAGAAAGCTGCTGAAAATAAATAATGGGCGCGCCGCGAGTAACGCCGCAGGAAATCGTGCAAATGCACCGCTTGTATGCTCAACTTGGTAACTATGCTGCTGTTGGAAAAGCCATGGGGCGAAGTGCAAGCACGGTATCAAAGTATGTGCAGATGAAAGGTGTTCCGCAGAATGTGCGGCTTGCGGTCAATAACTTAATGCAGAATACATAAAAGAAAGAGGTAAAATACAATGAAAAAATGGATTGCGCTGCTTTTGACAGCGGTACTGTGCCTGAGCCTTGCGGCTTGCGGCGGGAAGAACGACAATGGAGCGACTGACGGTGAAGATAGCAGCTTGACAGCTGAACAGCAGCTAATTGTGGATGCCGTCAAAACCGAGGTTCAGTCTGAAAAATTTACCGAATGGCAGACGCTTTACAAGAATAACATGGGCAGCGACCCCAAAGCGCCCGAAGTAAGCGCCGTAATGCACTATGAAATCGAGGATTTCGAGGGCGAGAAAATAGACTGCTATCTCATCGACATTACTGCTGGTGTTTGCCACGGCGCTCCGGACGGCAACACCTTTACGGATAGTCGTTATGGGCTTTTTGTAAGTAGCGACGGAAAAACGGTCATTGATTCCATCACAGTGGACGCTCCCAACTTCAACGGCGATACCTCCACGCCCGAGGGAAGAGCCACCTATCTGCTCTGGATATTCGGCAATATGATGGATGACAATTATGAGGGTAGCTTCGTGAATGACAGCGAGACAGTCACCGAATGGTCAGCCGACGAGGTGGCAATCATCAATTCAAATACATAATTGTTCAAAGGAGCGGGGCGCGTGTCCCGCTCCTTTTCCCTCTTGTTTCAATAGGGGATGACCCTGTGACACGCAAAAATCCCGCCGGGAGAGAAAAAAAGCCGGTTCAGCAAACGCGGAAGACGAAAACCAATCGAG
>JBJDYY010000011.1:0-6803 GCA_051867715.1 Candidatus Avispirillum sp. | reverse complement strand
GCTACTATTCCGATAATGCCGTGATGCCATTTTTCGTCACTCAATACAATTACGGGATCATGGGCAAAATCGTGCTCCGCACTGATTTTTTCAAAGGCTTCCTCGGTTATTCTGTTTTCCTCTATCTGTCGCTCTTTATTGATTTCGCAAAGCTCCTCCGCCAGAAGTCTTGCCTGTTCTCTGTCGGTGCTGAGGAAAAGCTCCACCGCCGTAGAAGCGCTGCGAATCCGCCCGGCGGCGTTTACTCTGGGAGCAATGGTAAAGCCTATATACCCCGAGGTTATTTTGCGCTTCTGCGCCTTTGCGTCGGGAGTGCAGGCAGTAAGAAGTGCCGCAAGAGATACTCTGGGACTGTTCTCTATCATTGAAAGTCCCTTGGACACAATTAGCCTGTTTTCGTCCGTTAGCGGCATTACATCCGCCACGGTACCGATAGCAGCAAGGTCTGCATAACCGTCCGCAACAGCGCGCACATTGTCTGCGACAGAAAGCTGCGGATTTCTCAGTATTTCCATTGCGCAAATGAGCTTGAAAACAACACCCACACCGGCAAGCTCCTTAAAGGGATAAGGACAGCCGGGCTGTTTGGGATTTACCACCGCATAGGCGTCTGGTATGTCGCCGTGACATTCGTGGTGGTCGGTGACAATAAGCTCCATACCCAGTTCTTTTATAACCTGAGCTTCCTCCACGGCAGTTATGCCGGTGTCAACGGTGACAATAAGCCGGCAGCCCTCGCCGCACAGACGGCGCAGTGAGGCTTCCGACATACCGTAGCCCTCGCCGAGCCGTGAGGGGATATAATAACCCACATCGGCGCCGAGAGAGGTAAGATACATATGAAGAATGGAAACGGAAGTAACGCCGTCCACATCGTAATCTCCGTAAATTACCGTTCTCTCTCCGCTTTCTGCGGCGTCAAGAATACGCCGCGCAGCCTTTTCGGCGTCCTTCATAAGCAAGGGATCGTGCAGACTCTCTGTTCCCTTTTCAAGGAATCTTTTCGCCTGCTGCGGCGTTTCGCATCCGCGATTTATAAGAAGCTGTGCCGTGGGGAGTCTGAGTCCCAGGGTTTCGGCAACAGCGCGTACCCGTGCGCTCTTCTCTGTTTCTTCGCGAGAAGCCTTCACGAGCCAAGTGTCATTTTTCTGAAGCAGCATAATACCTATATATCCTTAAATTATTATAATCATCATAAAGTGATAAACGGCAGCGTCCGCGCCGCCTTCCAGTACGGCTTTGTCAAATAATTAAAGCCGTAAACGAAAATAGCAATTCAAATTAAATCGTCATCGGGAGCAAAGCGGGAAAGGATAGCCTTTGCAACTCTTATACCGTCAACGGCGGCGCTTGTTATGCCTCCCGCATATCCCGCACCCTCGCCGCAGGGGTATACCAAGGAATGACCCAAAGCGCACATGGTATTTTTATCGCGCAAAATACGAAGCGGAGCGCTTGTTCGGGTCTCAACGCCCGTAAGCGGCACATCTGTATCCGAAAAGCCCTTTATTTTTCTGCCGAAGCAGGAAAGTCCCTCTTTAAGCATTGAAGAAACAAAGGGCGGCAAAATTTTGCCCAGGTCGGCGGGAGTTACCCGCCCGTTCATATAAGTAGGAGTAAATTTTGAAGTTATATCCCCTGCTCTGCCGTTAAAAAAACAGCCGACAGTCTGACAGGGAGCGCTGTAATCCGCGCCGCCGGCCTTAAATGCTTTTGCTTCAAGGGCGCGCTGAAAGGCAATGGCGCCCTCAGGAGAGCCTCCGAAATCCTCGGGGAGCACGGAAACCGCCACAGCGGAATTTGCAATGCCCGAATCTCTTTTTCTGCGGCTCATACCGTTGGTTACAACCCCGCCCTCCTCGGAAGCGGCGGCAACCACCTCGCCTCCGGGGCACATACAGAAGGTATATACTCCGCGCTCACCTTTTCGGTGGGAAAGCTGATATTCGGCGTGACCGAGACGCTCCGACAAAGACTCGTCGCCGTACATGGCGCGGTCAAGCTCGTTTTGCAGATGCTCTATACGGACTCCTACGGAAAAAGGCTTCGCTTCTATTGCCCAACCGTCGGAAATGAGCTTTGCGTAAGTATCTCTTGCCGAATGACCGGGAGCAAGCACTGCACAGCCGCAGGACAGCTTTTCACAGTTTACCGACAGCCATCCGTCTCCTATACCGTCAACCTTTGCCCCGTAGCGTATTTCACCGCCAAGTTCTTCAATCCGGCGTGCAAAGTTTTTAACTACATCTCTCAGAACATCTGTACCTATATGAGGCTTTGCAACCCTTGTAATATCCTCGGGAGCGCCCATTTCATAAAGCTTTTCAAGCACATAGGAGGTGCGGCTGTCCCCGATTCTGGTAATAAGCTTTCCGTCTGAAAATGTGCCCGCGCCCCCCGCACCGAACTGAATATTTGTGTCGGTGTCAAGGCTCCCCGTTTCATAAAAACGCTCTACCTTTTTGACTCTTTCGTCAACACAGGCTCCGCGCTCAAGCACTACGGGACGCATACCGTTTTCCGCAAGGAGCAGAGCGCAAAACATACCCGCAGGGCCGAAGCCCACAACAAAGGGGCGTCCGTTCATTTTTTCGTTTCCGCGGACAGTTTCTTCTCTTTCGAGCGAAACGGCGCGTATGCCAGCCGACTTGATGCTTTCCGCGGTTGCTTCAGTTTGTGCGCTGACGGAATACACAAAATGTATACTGTCCTTGCGGCGAGCGTCAACGGAGCGCTTATAAATGTGCAGAGTGCCTTTTTCAAAAGGCACTCCCGCACTTCTGAGCTTTTTCTCCGCGGCATACAGCGCTTCGTTTTCGCCGCAGTCTATGGGTATTCTTATACCGTCAATTATTAGCTGAGTCATTATCCGATAATTACCTGTATACTGTATTCTCCCAGTTCGTACACGGTGCCGCCTTTATAGCTTATTTCGACAGTTGCAGGCACCATTACATTTCCGCTGGAATCGCCGAAGTTTGTAATATCCGCAGTAAGCTTTATATCTGTTGCCTTAATATCGGATATAATATCGTCGTCCGCAATAACCGTCACAGCCACCGCGCTGGTAATAAGCTCGTATTTCATATCCTTTGGAGCATTTACGGAAATGTCCTTTACTGAAATCGACTTTTTAGACATACCTATGCGCCTTACCGAAAGCTTTGCCGCGGTCGGCTCACCTTCTGCAAGAGTCAGCCCGTCGGGAAGCACTATATCCACAAGGAAAGTAGTATCCTCGGTTATCATTTTTTCGTCAAGTGTTGTGACAGAAACGCTGTCAACGGAAGCAAGTTTAGTGGGATCTCCCTTTACTCTGACGGTAGGCGGATCGAAAGTAATCTTTGAATTATCCGTGTCGAAATAGCCGTATTTTGTTGCGGCTGTAAGAGTAAGCTCCTTGTAGGTGTAAACGGGCACATTTACCTTTACACTATTTTGAGAAAGCTTTAAGTATCTGTTTTCAATAAGATTTCCGTCGGAATCCGTAAGTGCCACAGTGCCGTCAGTTACAAAGGATTCGCTTATATAACTGTCGTTCATACCCACGTCAACGGAAGCGTATTTTACGTCGCGGATCACTGAATCCGGTCCCTCCACGCGAATGGAAGAAGGGTCGCAGGTAATCTGACCCAGTTCAAAATCAGTCGCAACCTTATAAGAGGACAGCTTTGCTTTTACATCTATATCAAGAGTGACTTTTCTGTCAATAAACAGATCCACCGTTGTAGCAGAGGAGGAAACAAGAGAAAGTCCCGACGGAAGATCAAAAGTCAGAGCAAAAGTCTTCCTGCCGCCCTCGGTAACGCCGCTGACATCGGCTTCAACCTTTATGTCGTCTTTTGAATAGCGTGAAATTATGCTTTTCTGCCCCTTGACGGTAACATCAACGGAAATATCCGTACCGCTGAACACGGAAAGGCTGCTGTTTTTCTCAATAACGGTAGTTCCGGTAACGGTTATGGGAACGCTCTCGAACTTCTGCTCGTAGTCGGGGCTGTCAACCACCATGACATATATCCACAGTATGAATGCAAAAAGAAAGCAAACTATGCGCGGAATCAGATTCAGTCGCTTTACCGCACTCGGCTTTTTTGCTTTTCTTTCCTGTTCCATAGTAATTCTCACGCCTTTCTGAGGTGTTTTTCGGCATATGCGGCAAAGCCGCGGTGCCGGCATATATCAGTCGCGGGGTTTACCGTCGCCGTCGGGAGCTTCGTCCGCCGAAACGGCGCGCGCCGCTTTCTTTTTCGCGGTTTTTTTCTCGGTCTCGGGAACGAGCAAGGAGCTTAGCTTTGCCCGAAGTGTCTCGGCGCTGTATCCTCTTGTCAGCTTGCCGTCAACGGCAAGGGAAATAACGCCTGTCTCCTCGGATACCACCACCACAACGGCGTCGCTGTTTTCGCTGAGTCCTATGGCGGCACGGTGGCGGGTACCCAGGTCACGGTTTATGTCTCCCTGACCCGTAAGCGGCAGAAGACATCCTGCTGCAACTATGCGTCCCGCTCTGATTATCATGGCGCCGTCGTGAAGAGGCGCTTTATTGAAGAATATGTTTCTTATGAGAAATGAGCCCGTCTGAGCGTCTATGACCGTTCCGGTCATTACTATGTCGCCGAGCTTTGTGGAGCGCTCGAATACAATAAGTGCACCGGTACGGGAAGCGGACATTTCGGCCGCGGCGCTTGCAACCTCACGGACTGCAAGCATTACGGAATCGGTGCTGCGCTCCGTTATGCTTTTAATTCCCTTTATGGAGCTGTTGCCCATCTTTTCAAGTGCACTGCGAAGCTCCGGCTGAAACAGAATAACAAGGGCAATAACGCCGACCTGAAAAATATTCTGGAACAGATACTGTATGGTGTGCATTCCCGCCACATCGCTTATAACAAGGGCTATAATAAACAGAATAACACCCGCCGCAAGCTTTCCCGCCCGCCTGTCACGTACGAACTTGTAGGCATAGTACAGAATGACGGAAACCAGAAGTATATCGATAACATCCACAATCTTGATGGTGCGAATTATATCGAAAATGGTGCTGAAAAAGTCACCGACGCCGCTGAATGTCAAATGTTATCCCCCCTTGTAAATTTTCCCCGGCAGGAAAATGCCGCCGAAATCATTTTTATACCAATAAATTATAGCACATAATGAGAGTTATTTCAAATATATTTAATAAAAATATAAGATATTTCCTAAAAATTATTTGATTTTTTTGTAAAGTTTGTCACGAAACGGGCATAAAAGGCTAAACCTTATTCTGTGTGCTGCCGTACAGCGTAAAAGCTCTCCGGGTATGACTTAACCCGAAGAGCTTTTTTATGTATAATTTTTTTATGTCTTTTTGTCACAAAAACCGATTCAAAGATTTTTTGCTTCTTCTTTTATGCGTTTTTTCGCCTGCTCCGTGCTCTCTCCGTCTTTCGCAAGAAACCTGTCTACAAAGCCGTCTTCTATTTTTGTGTAAGCGCCTACCGCGGTGTCGCATATTTTTCCGAAGCAGTCTGTGACCTTATCTGCGATTCTTTCGTTTGCCTTTACTATTTTTGATTTTGCAATTTTTCCGTTTCTCCGTTCTTTTGTTTTCTGAGTATTGCCGCAAGCCCCGATACAAATATAAAAATGCACACGGCGGAGCCGAAAACCGTATTCATTACAGTGATTTTCTCAGGTTTCATACCCTCAAAGCTGACGAGCATGGAACGCTGAAGCGACAGCATTGATGCCGCGGCGTCGGCGCAGAATATCATACGAAGCGCAAAAGGATGAGGCTTACGCCGCTTTGCCGTTTTTACCGTACCTACCGCCGCAGCAACCGCCTTATAAAAGGTGTAGGTGGCAATGGTTATCATTACTATAGTTCCGTTTGCCCTTGCAATACCGTGAAAAGCGCTGTAATACACGGCGCATGCAAGTACTATACTCAGCAGTATAAGCATTGCTCCCGTAAATTTCATAGCAAAATTTCCCCATGTCGCCTTGATTTCCGCTTTGTCAAGGTACATACAGCGTAGCACGGCGGCACGCATAAGCGAAAGCACCAGATAATACGCGCACATTACAAAAAACCAGTACGACGCATATATAATTCCGATTATCCCGTTGTATACGGCGTAAACCGCACTTACGGCAAGTCCCGAATGGGAAAA
This sequence comes from Candidatus Avispirillum sp., assembly GCA_051867715.1. GTDB lineage: Bacteria > Bacillota > Clostridia > Oscillospirales > CAG-272 > Avispirillum. The sequence goes on along the minus strand of JBJDYY010000011.1, from coordinate 651 downwards.
CAGAGAAAGTCGCCGTTCGCCGTCTTTTATAAATGACTGTACAAAGAGCGCCGGTCTCCAGGATTTGCCGCGGCTTACGGATTTTTTCATTTTTTCAGTTTATCCCCTTGATCAGCGGAATGAGACAAAGAAGCAGGACTATACCCGCTATACCGATAAGAATACCGAGTACCATCTTGTCCCAGACCATGCAAAAGCACATACCGACACCCAGCGCCAACGCACCGACTATTCCCAGCGCGGTGCAAAGCACGGATTTTAAGGTAAGACGGACAGCGGGTTTGTGTTCCATTCTTCTCCATACAATAACCGTTACAAGACCGAGTACAAGTCCTACTGCGCCGAAAACAATTCCGGGCTTCATAGCATTCCAGTCGGGGATAAGCGCCATGCACATACCAAGCGCAAACAAAACTCCGCTTACCGTTCCCATAACCATTGCCGCAAAGCTGCTTTTTTTCATGATTTATTCCTCCTTATTTTATATAAAAACAACAGTTGTGTTTTTATTGCAAATAAAGTATAATATAGCCGAAATAAGAAAACAATCATCAATTTCCCGTCAAGTGTCGGGTTAATGGAGAAAAAGTATGAACACAGCCAACAATAAAAGAAAAAGAGAGTCAAGGGAGAAAATAGAAAATACTTTTT
>JBJDYY010000010.1:0-6873 GCA_051867715.1 Candidatus Avispirillum sp. | reverse complement strand
CGCCTCCAAAGGCCCCAGCCGCGATTGGCTTAAGATAGTCAGGACCGGTGAAGCCCGCAGTAAGATACGCCAGTGGTTCAAAAAAGAAAAGAGAAGCGAAAATATCGTAATCGGTCGCGCCGATCTTGACAGGGAAATTGCCAAGATTTCAAAACGCACCACCGAGTCTCAGCGCACCGAAATAATCACGGGCGTGGCTCACAGAGTAGGTATGCAGGACGCCGACGATCTGTGCAATGCTCTGGGTTACGGCGGACTTGCCATGAGCAAAATCCTGCCAAAGCTGCGGGATGAAGTTGTAAAATTCGTAAAACCCGAGGATGAGCATCACCCCGTTGAGGCAAGCGAGGTCAAGACCGCTCCCGCACCGGGAAGCGGAAAGTCCGGCGGTATCATCGTGGACGGCGAGCGCGGCTGCGCGGTCAAGTTTGCAAAGTGCTGCAACCCCCTGCCGGGAGATCCTATTATCGGCTTTATTACAAAGGGCTACGGTGTGTCTATTCATAAGCGCGACTGCCCCAATGTTATAAACGGTATGAAAAACGAGGACTTTTTCCACCGCTGGATACGCACCGAGTGGGACGAGGCTGAACTGCACCGCGGACAGCAAAGCGTTTATGAAGCGGTTATACAGATATTTGCCGATGACGATATTTCGGTCATTGCCGGCATAACCTCCGCTCTTGCGGATATGAGAGTGTCTATTATTCAGATAAATTCAAGAAAGCACGGCGATGACGGAATAGCCGTAAACCTGAAGTTTACCTGCAAGGACACCTCCCATTTCAATTCCGTGGTGTCGCGTCTCAGAAATGTGCCCCATGTAAACAATGTAATAAGAGGCTTTAACTGAATGATAGCTGTAATTCAAAGAATAACCTCCGCAAGCCTGACGGCTGACGGTGAGCCCTATTCCCGCTGCGGCGCGGGACTTCTGGTGCTGCTTGGTGTTTCCCGCAGCGACGGGGAAGAGGATATTGACTTGCTTGTAAAAAAGATTTCCGCTCTGCGCATTTTTACGGACAGCAGCGATAAAATGAATCTGTCCGTAAACGACATCGGCGGAGAAGTTATGGTGGTTCCCAATTTTACATTGCTTGCTTCATACAAAAAAGGCAACAGACCGGACTATTTGATGAGCGCCCCGCCGGAGGAGGCCGAAAAAATGTTTGAGCTTTTCTGCGAAAAGCTGTCCGCTCTTGTACCCGGACTCGCAAGGGGAAAATTCCGCTCCGATATGAAGGTCTCTTTTACAAATGACGGACCTGTCACAATCTGTATGGACAGCCGCGTGCTGAAAGGTGAGCGGGAGATTTGACAAGTCTGTAAACTGCTAAACCAATGAAAAATCACAGAAAGGTACGGTCACGCCCATGACGCTTATAACAGACGGCTCAGTCAGTAAATACAGCGCTCAGGCGTTGGCGCTTCTGTTTTTCCCCGGCTCGGGATTTCCCGAGGACGGCAGCGGAGGAGAGCCCGTAGTGGAGCTTTCCGTGTCCCGTGACGGGGAAACCACCGTGGGACACGCCCGTATTACAAAAGGCGGAAAAACAGTTGAGAAAGCTTATGCTCCGTCTTCCGAGACCGCGGCAAGATCGGATGAAAAGCGGCTGTGCAATCTTGCCTGCGGAGGCGCTTTGTATCTTGCAGGCTGTGAGGTTTGCGGTACTGTTCCCCCGTGGGGAATACTTACGGGAGTAAGACCCGTGAGAATTTGCCGGGATATGCTCTCGGCGGGCAAAAGCGGCAACGATGTCGAAGAAATCCTTGTAAAGGACTATTTCTGCACTGCGGAAAAAGCGAAAATTGCAGTCGGCACCGCGCTCAGAGAATTAAGACTTACAACAGACGACGACAGGCGGCGGTGCAGCGTATATGTGGCAATCCCTTTCTGCCCATCCAAATGCTCTTACTGCTCGTTTACTTCATTTGCTTCCCCAAGACTTTTATCCCTTATACCGCAGTATACGGACAGACTTTGTACTGACATTGAAAATACCTTTGATATTATAAACCGTCTGGGTATTGAAGTATCAACCCTGTATATTGGCGGCGGCACTCCAACCGTTCTTGACGAAAAACAACTTTCCCGTGTTTTGGAAAAACTGGGTGAATGTACGGATATAAGTGCGCTTCGGGAGTTTACTCTTGAAGCAGGCAGGCCGGATACCATTAACGCCGAAAAACTGCGTATTGCCCGGGACTTAGGCGTTACCCGCGTCAGCGTCAACGTTCAGACAATGAACGCCGAGGTGCTGTCTGCAATCGGGAGACGGCATACTCCGGAGGACTTTCTCAGAGCTTACAGCACGGCAAGAGACAGCGGTATCAAAGACATAAATGTAGACCTTATAGCGGGACTTCCTGGTGAGAGCGGCGACAGCTTTCTGTCCTCTCTTGAAACGGTAATAGGTCTTGACCCCACAAATATAACAGTACATACTTTTTACGCGAAGCGCGCCGCGCAGATAGTGAAAAGCGACGGCGAAAATGTGTTCCGCCCGCAGGACAGAGAGACGGCTGCGGCTCTTGACGCCGCAGGGAAAATGCTTGACAGGGCTCACTACGCACCGTATTATCTTTACAGACAGAAAAATACCGCTGCAAATCTTGAAAACGCAGGATATGCCAAAGAGGGACACGAGTGTCTGTATAATATATTCATGATGGAGGAGCTGCACACCGTTTTCGGCATAGGCGCCTCCGCTATGACAAAGCTTGTATCTCCAGACGATAAAACGGTAAAAATAAAGCGTGTCTGCGAGACAAAATACCCGTATGAATATCTTGATCCGACGAAAAACAGCGCTCAGACAAGATATAATGAACTCCTGAAGGTTTGCACAGACTTTTATGATGGAGAGCCGCAGGACAGAGATGACAAGGGTACTTTCGCCGCCGTTTGAGACTGTTTTGTTACTTCGAGAAGTGAGAAAGGTATCTGCTACGAATGATAGAGATAAACAGCATTTATGCCGACAGACGCGATGCGCAAAACTTTGTCGCGGAATGTGAGACGGGTTTTAATGAAAGCCTGTCACGGATTGCCGCTGCTGTGCTTTCGGAAAAGGGCGGACGGTACCTGACTCTTGCAGGCCCTACCTGCTCGGGGAAAACTACCACGGCAGAGAAGCTGACGGCGCTTCTTGAAGCGGGCGGCAGACGGGCAAGAGTTATATCCATTGACGATTTTTACTATGAAAAAGCGGAAATGGATAAAATGGGTATTGACGATCTGGAGGGACCCGATTCCATAAATATTCCTCTTTTTGAAAAATGCGTAAGCGATTTGTCCGCCGGAAGAGCCGCAAGGCTTCCTACATTTGACTTTTCAACGAGAAAGCGTATATGCCTGACGGAATATATTCCATGCGCGGACGATATTTATATATTTGAGGGTATACAGGCTATGTACCCGTCAGTTACCGATGTCATAAAGCCGTACGGATTCAGAAGCATATTTATAAGCGTGGCAGACGATGCAAGCGTTAAGGGCACCGTGTTTGACAAAAACGATATAAGGCTTATGCGGCGTACCGTAAGGGATTTTTACCACAGGTCAGCAGCCGTAGAGCTTACCATGAAGCTGTGGCCGGCTGTCCGTGCCAACGAGGAAAAGAACATTTTCCCTCTGATGGGCAAAACTGACTTCGTAATAAATTCCATGCTGCCCTATGAGATTTTTCTCATAAGCAGCTATTACCGGAAAGTGACCGAGGGCTATCCCGCAGACGGATTTATGAGCGATGCGGTGTACGGACTTCGGGAAAAGCTGTGCTGTACGGCGGGCAGTGCCGTCACAGTGTCCATGATTCCCATGGACAGCGTGTTCCGTGAATTTATAGTATAATCAAAGCTTTAGTACCGCTGCGGCGGAGATAGGAGTACTCGTGAAAGACAGAAAAGTCCGGACTGTAAAGGATATGAAAACAAAGAACACATCAAAGCTGTTCTTTTCGGGTGTGCTTGTACTGACCGTAACTAATCTTATCGTTAAGGCAATCGGTCTTATGTTCAAGATACCCATGAACCACATAGTCGGCGACGAAGGTATGGGCTATTATAACTCCGCCTATACCTTCTATACATACCTGTATATGGTATCCACCGCCGGACTTCCCACAGCTATATCCATAATGATTTCCAACAGCCGCGCAAAGGGGCAGATAAAACAGACTAAGAGAATATACCGTCTGTCTGTTGCACTTTTCTTTGTAATCGGCGTAATTTCAATGCTGATTATGTTCTTCGGCTCGGGAATAATGTCAAAAGCAATCGGTGCGGAGAACACTAAATATTCAATAATGGCTATCGCCCCCACCCTTTTGTTTATATGTATGTCAAGCGCGCTGCGCGGCTATTTTCAGGGATACCAGCAAATGGTACCTACTGCGGTTTCTCAGTTCCTTGAAGCTGCCTGCAAGTTGGGTGTCGGTATAGTATTTGCAAAATATGCCATAGATCAGGGCTACGAAATATATATCGTGGCAGCTTATGCTACCGTGGGACTTACATCCGGCGCTTTCCTCGGTATGCTGTTTATGATGTTCTCAAAGCTTCTTTTCAAGGAACAGCAGTATGACGCCGAATATATTGCTCAGGGCGAGGACAGCACGGTTCTGCCAAGAGGTACTCTCTTAAAAAACCTTGTGCTTATAGCGCTGCCTATTACCGTCAGTGCCTCCGTAATGAGCCTCACAAATCTGATAGACGCCGCAATCGTTCAGAGGCTTCTTCAGTCTACGGGTCTGAGCCAGGTGGCGGCAACGGAGCTTTACGGCAACTATACCTCACTTGCCGTGCCTATGTTTAACCTGCCGCCCGTTCTTATATATCCTATATCCTACTCAATCGTACCTCTGCTTTCCGCCGCAAGACAGCGGGGAGATACGCAGCGGTGCAAAATCGTCAGCGAGTCCTCTATGCGTATTGCCATGATAGTGGGTATACCCTGCGGTCTTGGACTTTCCGCCCTTTCGGAGCCTATACTGAGTCTGTTCTACAAGCAGTCCTCCGTACAGCTTGCCCATCCGCTTCTGACCCTTCTGGGACCCTCTACGGCGTTTATCTGCATACTGTCCGTAACAAACGCTATACTTCAGTCCGCGGGATATGAGCGCAAGCCCCTTATTTCCATGCTTTGCGGTGCCGCGGTTAAAATTGCAACAAACTTTGTGCTCATAAGATACATAGGAATGAAGGGAACGCCGATTTCCACCTTCCTGTGCTACCTTACCGTAACTGTACTCAACTTGTACTTTATCCGTAAGTATGTGGGTATAATGCCGAAACTGTCCGGACTTTTCGGAAAGCCGCTTGCCGCAGGTGCAGTATGCGCCGTAAGTGCGTATTTCGTAAATCTGCTTCTGTCCGGCTATATATCTTCAAAAATATCTGTAATTATAGCCATAGCCGTTGCCGCAGTCGTATATCTTGCTCTGCTTCTGCTTATACGCGGAATTACCGGAGAGGATGTTAAACTTTTACCCAAAGGACAGAAGATATACGGAGTTTTGCACCGTCTGAAGCTCATAAAATAACAGAAGCGCCCGCCTGAAGGATTGAAAATATGAAAGATAAAAAAGTACCCATTAAAGACAAAGAAACACTTGTAAGCGAGGAAAAGCACGACTTTTCCTCACTTGTATCCCTTACCGCCGCCCTTCGTGAGCCCGGCGGCTGCCCCTGGGACAGAGAGCAGACTCATAAAAGCGTCAGAGGCTGTCTTATTGAGGAGACCTACGAGGTAGTGGAGGGAATAGACAGGGACGATAAAACTCTTCTCTGCGAGGAACTGGGAGATCTTTTGTTTCAGGTGCTGTTTCATGCAAGAATTGAAGAAGAACAGGGCAATTTCGATATAGACGATGTTATTGACGGCATTACCCGCAAAATGATAAACCGCCATCCTCATGTTTTCGGAAATGTTAAGGTTTCTGACACGGGAGAGGTGCTGGACAACTGGGATGCTATAAAAAAAGAGGAGAAATCCCTGGAAAGCGACGCGGATCAGCTTCGCCGCGTGCCGCCGTATCTGCCCGCCCTTATGCGCGCTCAGAAAATACAGAAAAAAGCACTGAGGAAGTTTTCTTACGGCTTTCCCGACGCCGCCTCGGCACTTGAATATGCCAAAGTGACCATTGACTCTGTCAATTCGGACAGGCAGGGTTCAGGTGACAATGACCGCCGGAACGGCGAAAAAATTGCTCTTGCAATCTTTGCTTTGTGCAGCGCGGCAGGCTTTTCGGGCGCCGATCTTGAGGAGAAACTGACGGAAATATCCGATAAATTTGTTGCTTCGTTTGAAGAAAAACAGAAAAAATGAGCTGACTGTATACTCCGAAATACGGTATTTTAACCTAAAAATTCAATATTTTGTAGAAAAATCACTAAAAAAACACCATATATAAGCAAAAAAATAGAAAAAACACTTGCCAAAACGCGTGAAAAATGGTATACTAAGCCAAGAAAAGCATTGCGAAGCAAGGCTTTCGTAAAATAATTTTTTTGAAAGGAAACACACCTATGAACAAGACTCAGCTTATCGACGTAGTAGCAGCTAAGACCGATCTTAAGAAGAAGGACGCTGAAGCAGCAGTTGCAGCAGTTCTCGACGCAGTAGCAGAGGCTCTCGCAGCCGGCGACAAGGTTCAGCTCATCGGCTTCGGGACCTTTGAAGTAAAAGAGAGAGCAGCTCGCATCGGCCGTAACCCCGCTACCGGTGCAGAGATCAAGATTGCAGCTTGCAAGTATCCTGCATTTTCCGCAGGCGCAAAGCTGAAGGACAAGGTAAACTAATCTTTTGCAATGCTTGACAGCTCCGGTCTTTCGATCGGGGCTGTCCGTTTTATAGGCGTGTCGTATTTCGTG
>JBJDYY010000009.1:0-6914 GCA_051867715.1 Candidatus Avispirillum sp. | reverse complement strand
GTCGTCGGTAACAAAAACCTCGCCGTGCTGATAAGGACTCATTGTCCCGGGGTCAACATTGATGTAGGGGTCAAGCTTCTGAGCCGCCACCTTAAGTCCCCGCGCTTTCAGAAGTCTTCCCAGCGAAGCTGCCGTAATTCCCTTGCCGAGACCGGATACAACTCCTCCGGTCACAAAAATATATTTTGTCATTGTAATACCCGGTAAAACCTTTCGTGTTATTTGTTTAATATTAAATGTTATTTGTAGGTTGCCAGTATGTTTTCCGCAATTGTCCTGCGGGTGACGCACCTGTCCATAGCCTGCTTTTCGATATATCTGTGCGCCTCCTGCTCGGTCATTTTGAGCTGATCTATAAGCAGCCACTTTGCCTTGTTTACTATGCGTATTTCCTCGATTTTTTCCTCAACGGAAGCGGTTTTCTGCTCCATACGCCGCAGGCGCTCCCGGGTGGCGCAAATAAGCGTCAGGGACTGCGCCACTGTCTGCGCAGTCACAGGCTTTGACAGCGCCAGCACTCCGAAAGGAGATACGCGGGCCGCAATATCGGGATAATGCTCCGCCTTTACGAACAGCATCACTCCCGCGCCGCTGCCCTCGCAGGCGTCAAGCGCCAGATGTGTTCCGAAATCGTCGGGAAGCGGGGTGTTTATCATTACTATATCAAAACGGCATTCCGCAAGGACTCTCCTTGCCGCGGAGTCGTCAGGAGAAAGGGACACGGGATAAAACCTGTCCTCGGGAAGCAGAGAGAGCAGCGAACGGTTGAATTTTTCCGATGACGATACTATAAGTACCGAATATCGGCGCTCTGCATACTCCATACTTCTTCCCTCCTCCCGCAATTTTTAATTCCTGTCCGGTTTCTCCATTTTGCCTGTGCCCGTCAGCCGAGATAACTGTTAATAATGCTCTCAGGCAGGCAAGTACGCACAAACTCGCTTTTCTCAACTGCAGCACGCGCCGCCTCAAGGCTTTCGGGAAGCACGGCAAATTTGTCGGTCACTTCCTGCGGCGCCGTATACAGGTTAATATCAGCCGCCTGCGGCAGAGTAAGTCCCCTCTTTATACCGTCAAGCCCTGCGCGGATTATCAGCGCAAAGGCAAGATAAGGATTGCACAAAGGGTCGGGAGAGCGAAGCTCCGCACGCTTGTAACTGCCCCTCGCGGCAGGAATTCTTATAAGCTGCGATCTGTTTTCATTTGACCAGGAAACATATTTGGGCGCCTTTTTGCTGCCGAAGCGCCTGTATGAATTCTCGGTGGTGTTCAGAAACAGAGTCATCTCGCGGATGTGCTCGAGAATACCTGCAATAACGGCAGACATTATATCGTCCCGCTGACCGCCTGCGACGGAAAAGTTAATGTGCATACCGTTGCCGGGCTGCCCCTCAAGAGGCTTGGGCGAAAAATCGGCGTACAGCCCGTTTCTGGCGGCAATGGTGTTTACTACGGTGCGGAAAGTCAGGCAGTCGTCAGCAGCTTTCAGGGGGTCTGCATAGCGGAAGTCTATCTCGTTCTGTCCCGGTCCCTCCTCGTGGTGGGAGCTTTCGGGAGTAACGCCCATCTGCTCAATTGTCAGGCATATTTCGCGGCGAACATTTTCCCCCTTGTCCTCGGGGGCAATGTCCATATACCCCGCCCTGTCGTGAGGAATATCGGTAGGCTCTCCGTTTTCGTCCCTTTTGAAAAGGTAAAATTCCATTTCCTGACCGAAAGCAAAGCTGACTCCGCTCTCCGCCGCTTCCTCGGCGGTATTTTTCAAAAGCGTTCTTGTGTCGCCCTCAAAAACCGAGCCGTCGGGACGGGTTATGCCGCAATACATACGCACGACCCTGCCGTGCTCAGGTCTCCAGGGAAGCACCGAAATAGTGGACGGATCGGGATGAAGCAGCAGGTCGGAATGAGTTTCCCCGCCGAAACCGGGAACTGCGGAAGCGTCGATGGCTATGCCGTACTCAAACGCCCTGTCCAGCTCCTGCGGCATTATGGAAATATTCTTCTGCCTGCCGTATATGTCGCAGAACGCCATTCGGATGAACTTAACATCCTCCTCCGCCACATACTGCATTATCTCATCCTTGGAATACTTAATGCCCATAGCCTTTCCTTTCTTTTTGCGCCGCGGCGCTCGTCAGTTTGCCACATACATCTGTCGGTAGGGATTTTTGCTGTCCGGTACCACTACGGTGTACTCTTTTTGAAGCATTTTCTCCGCATCTTTGCCGAAAAGCTCGCAGTAGGCGCGGATATGCTCCGCAGCGTCGGCAAGCTCCGAGCCCGGCACGCGGCTCACCCTGACCTGATCGGGGAATTTTACGCGGGAAGTATCTCCCCCCAGTATCATTTTTCCGCCGTGCATACCGGTGCACGGAAAATTGCCCACAACAGGCTTTCCGTCGGTGTTCAGACCAAGCACGATAATAAGTCCGCCCGCCTGATACTCACCCAGAAAGCTGCCCGCTCTGCCGCCGATAACGATAACCGGCTTTTTGTCCTTGTACTCTTTCATATGGATACCTGCGCGGTACCCTGCGCTGTCTCTTATATAAATCGCCCCGCCGCGCATGGCGTATCCCGCCGCGTCGCCTGCATTGCCGTGAACCACGATAGTGCCCGCGTTCATGGTGTCTCCGATAGCGTCCTGAGCGTTGCCGTTTACGGTAATGTCGGCGCCGCCCAGATATGCTCCCAGAGCGTTGCCGGGCACGCCGTCAATTTCAATCTTCACACCGTTCATGCCGGAGGCGATAAAGCGCTGACCCATACAGCCGGTGATTTTACAGCTTTCGCCGGAGGCGCGTATGGCGTCGTTGAGCTCCGAAAAGCCCATACCTTTTGCATTTATCAACATATTATACCACACCTCCCAGCTTTTTTCTACGGTAATCTTCACTGAAACCGAATAAATTCGGCTCAATTTGCAATTTTTCAAAATCTACAGTGTCAAGAGGCACCTGTCTGCGGATAAGATCGGTGTAAATTCCCGCTCTGCCGTTATCTCCGATAAGCTCAAATCCGCAAAGCTTTCCGTCTGCGCAGTACAGCTTTTTAATATGAGAATCCGTCACATCCTCGTAGACTTCGCCGCCCTCTGAGGGGTCTTTTCTGCTGCCCGCCGTCATGGCGTGCAGTCCGAAAAAGCCTATGGAGTTCATGGGAATTGCGTTGTCAAAGCACTCGTCTCCGCCTGCCATATTGACCCCCGCGCAGTGCCCTTCCATATAGGCGTTGGGCATAAGCGCCATGACCTTGACCGAGCCGTCCGACACGTCTGTTGTCTCCGTACAGTCACCCGCGGCGTATACATCCGCAATACTTGTCTCACAGCGGCTGCCGATTCGTATACCGCGCCCCACTTCTCCGCCTGCATCCTTTACGAGAGAAGTATTTGCGCGAACGCCCACAGCCAGTATGAGCACATCAAATTCCACATCAGCCCCGCTTTTCATATGAGCCGTGTTTTTGTCAAAGCTTGCGGCAGTATCGCCCAGCATAAACTTCATGCCTCTCGCTTCAAGATGCTTCTTCATCATGGCGGCGCCGCCTGAGTCCAGTATACTTGACAGCACCCTGTCCGCAAGATCACACACCGTAACGGATGCCACCCTGTCAAGTATACCCTCGGCGCATTTGAGTCCGATAAGTCCGGCGCCCACTATAAGCACGCGGCTGTCGGGAGTAATTGCCTTTTCCACTTTCAAAGCGTCATCAAGGGTCATAAAGCCGAATTTTTTCTCAACCGTTTCAAGTCCCGCCATGGGAGGCACAAAAGGCGAGGAGCCGGCGGAGACGCACAGGCTGTCGTAGTCAAGAGAGGTGCCGTCATCAAGGTGCACCTTTTTGCCCTTACTGTCTATCTTTGCAGCGCTTTTGCCGTAAAGCACCCTGCAGCCGTTCTTTTCGTAAAAATCTGCGGGGCGGTAGCCGATGTTTTCAAGCTTTGTTTTTCCTTCAAGGTAATAAGAGATAAGCGGACGGCAGTATACGGGATGTTTTTCTTTTGACAGTACGGTTATTTCGCCGTCTTTGTCAACGCTGCGGATTCCTTCGATGCAGCCGGCGGCGGCGGTGCCGTTGCCGATGATTACATATTTATTCATTTTTTATCTCTCCTCGTACACAATGGCGCGGTTGGGGCAGCCTGCGGCGCAGGCAGGTGCGCCCGCGGAATTTTTGAGGCAAAGCTCGCATTTCTGCACAACGCCCGCGTCGGTACAGCTTACCGCGCCGTAGGGGCACACAAGTATGCAGGTAAGGCAGGCGACGCATCTGTCATGATCGATAGTTACCGTTCCGTCCTCTATTTTCAGCGCGCCGGAAATACAGCTTTTAACGCATAGAGGGTCAGTACAATGACGGCAGGACACGGCGTAGGTTATTCTGTCGTCTCCCTCCACATGAATTCTCGGAAAAATTTTTTTGCCTTTCAGCGCCTTTGCCATATCGGTCATACCGGAATTTGCAAATGCGCAGTTATATTCGCAAAGATGGCAGCCGAGACACCATTTTTCGTTTACATATACCCGTTTCATTCTCCCGCGTGTGAGATACCGAGTATCTCAAGCTCCTTTTCCGTCATACTGACGCCGCGCAGCATCAGTCTGTTTCCGCGCAGCGCTTCTATGGAGTTTATGCCCATTCCGCCCATAAGCTCCTTGATCTCGTGCTTCCAGGCGGTCATAAGATTTACAAGCCTTTCGGCTCCCATATCTGGATTGAGCCGCTTAACAAGCTCGGGGCGCTGAGTGGCGATACCCCAGTTGCATTTGCCCGTCTGGCAGGTACGGCACAGATGACAGCCCAGAGCAAGCAGAGCCGCCGTGGCGATATAGCAGGCGTCGGCGCCAAGCGCGATAGCCTTTACCACATCGGAGGCGCTGCGTATACTGCCGCCTACCACAAGGGAGACATTGTTTCGTATACCCTCGTCTCTCAGCCGCTGATCCACTGCCGCCAGCGCAAGCTCAATGGGGATTCCCACATTGTCGCGAATACGGGTGGGAGCGGCGCCCGTGCCTCCGCGGAAGCCGTCGATGGCGATTATATCCGCTCCGCTTCTGGCAATGCCGCTGGCAATGGCAGCGATATTATGCACTGCCGCTACCTTGACAATAACGGGCTTTTTGTTCTGAGTTGCTTCCTTTAAGGAATACACAAGCTGTCTCAGGTCCTCAATTGAATAAATATCGTGGTGCGGCGCGGGGGAAATGGCGTCCGAGCCCTCGGGTATCATTCTCGTTCTTGAAACGTCTCCCACTATCTTTGCGCCGGGAAGATGTCCGCCGATGCCGGGCTTTGCGCCCTGACCCATTTTAATCTCCACCGCGGCTCCGGCGCTTAAATACTTTTCATGCACGCCGAAGCGTCCCGACGCCACCTGGACTATGGTATTTTCGCCGTAGCAGTAGAAGTCCTCGTGCAGACCGCCCTCGCCGGTGTTATAATAGATGCCCAGCTCCCGTGCGGCGCGGGCAAGGCTTTCGTGAGCGTTGTAGCTTATGGAGCCGTAGCTCATTGCCGAAAACATTACGGGCATGGACAGCTCAAGCTGAGGGGGAAGCTCGCATTTGATATTTCCCTTTTCGTCGCGCTCAATCTGCGAGGGCTTCTTTCCCAGAAATACTTTTGTCTCCATAGGCTCGCGCAGCGGGTCGATGGAGGGGTTTGTCACCTGGGAAGCGTTTATAAGTATACGGTCCCAGTACACGGGCAGCGGGCGGGGATTTCCCATGGAGGAAAGCAGAACTCCTCCGCTTGCCGCCTGCTTATATATTTCTTTGATGGTGTCTGTCTGCCAATTGGCGTTTTCACGGAACGCGCAGTCGTTTTTGACTATCTTCAGTGCGTGGGTGGGGCAAAGGGTAACGCAGCGCTGGCAGTCGACGCATTTCGTCTCGTCGCTGAGCATGACTTTGCCGTCCTCGTCGTATGTATGAACCTCGTTTGCGCACTGTCTCTCGCACACGCGGCAGCATATACAGCGATCCTGCCGTCTTTCAACCTCAAATTCGGGGAACATGTATGGTACCGACATCAGATTGCACCCTCCTTTACCTTAACAATCACAGGCTCGCCGCCTGCGGGAGCATATATATTTTCCGCGTCCGGCTCCATGGTGCGTATTGCAGCCTCCTCGCTGGCAATAAACACCTTGTCGTCCTTTTCCGCTGCTACCATGGAGCGCAGTTTCAGTCTGTCGTTCAGCGCCATAATTCCGCCCTCAAACCCAAGCACTATGGAGAAAGGACCTGTTATAAGCAGACTGGGGAAAACGGTGCGCAGATAGGAAAGTCTTTTTGAAGTTTCTTCGTCCTTATCTGCAACGGTGCTCCAGAAAGGCGCCGCTATAACGGAGGCCGCTTCTTCAAGGGTAAGTCCCTGACGGCGCAGCAGATAATCCGCAATATAGGTGATTACCTCAGTATCTGTCTGAAGCGTGCATTTATAGCCGAACATTTCTATAAAGCGTCTGTTTGCGTCATATGAGGAAATTTCTCCGTTGTGAACTACGGAATACTCCAGCAGTGCAAAGGGATGGGCGCCGCCCCACCAGCCGGGGGTGTTTGTGGGATAGCGTCCGTGAGCCGTCCAGGAGTATCCCTCGTACTCGTCAAGACGGTAAAACCGTCCCACATCCTCGGGAAATCCCACTGCCTTGAACGCGCCCATATTTTTGCCGCTTGAGAATACATAGGCTCCCTCAATATGAGAGTTTATATACATGACGGCCCGTGCCACATACTCTTTTTCGTCAAGCTGAAGGCGGGACAGCACGGATTTCAGCGGCGCAAGAAAATACCTGCGGATAAGGGGCACATCCGTTATCTCGGGAATTTTCTTAATGGGAATCCACTCGTCGCGGACAACTTCAAAGCGCTCGCGCAGTATTTTTTCGCACTCGCTTCTCACAT
>JBJDYY010000008.1:0-6959 GCA_051867715.1 Candidatus Avispirillum sp. | reverse complement strand
TTTATACATTAAAGACACTATTTCAAGGTATACAAAAAACAAACCTGCTTCATCTTTGCCTTTGAAACAGGTTTGTATATGATGGTGCACCTGACAGGAATCGAACCTGCACGGTTTCCCACCGGATCCTAAATCCGGCGCGTCTGCCAGTTCCGCCACAGGTGCGTGAGGATATTCTATCATATTAACGCCTCTGTGTCAAGAATGGATACTGTTTATTTGAAAGCCCGCCGATTGTATAATTATAAGTACATTTTTCAAAAAGCCGATGCTGAAATGTTGACACTCGCGCCGAAAAGTTATATAATAAAATGAATAGTTGCTTTAAGGAAGTGAATCAATGTATAAGGATAAAAAAGTCGTGTTTTCGGGGATACAGCCCTCCGGCTCTCTGACCATCGGAAACTACCTGGGCGCGCTTAAAAACTTCTCTGCTTTTTCGGACAAGTACCGCTGCTACTACTGCGTAGTAGACGAGCACGCCATTACCGTGCGTCAGAACCCCGCGGAGCTTCGCCGCAGAACTTACGACACTCTGGCGCTGTATGTAGCCTGCGGACTTGATCCCGAAAAGAATGTGCTGTTCGTTCAGAGCCATGTCTCCGGTCACGCGGAGCTTGGATGGATTCTGGACTGCTACACCATGTTCGGCGAGCTTTCCCGCATGACTCAGTTCAAGGACAAGAGCAAAAAGAACGCCGACAACATTAACGCGGGTCTGTTCACCTACCCTGCGCTTATGGCGGCAGATATACTCCTGTATCAGACCGAGCTTGTACCCGTAGGTGACGACCAGAAGCAGCACCTTGAGATTGCCCGCGACATAGCAACCCGCTTCAACGGCATATACGGCGACACCTTTATAGTGCCCGACGCCTTTATAAACAAGACTCCCGCGGCGCGCATCATGAGCCTTGCGGAGCCTACCAAGAAAATGTCCAAGTCCGACGAAAACGAAAACGCTACGGTGCGTATTCTTGACGACCGCGACACCATTATCAGAAAGTTCAAGCGTGCCGTTACCGATTCCGAGTCCGAAATATGCGCAAGAGAGGGCAAGGACGGCATTATAAACCTTATGTCCATATACGGAGCCTTTACGGGCAAAAGCTTTGAAGAAATCGAGCGGGAATTCGACGGCAAGGGCTACGGCGAATTCAAGCTGGCGGTAGGCGAGACCTGCGCAGACGCTCTCGCACCCGTACAGGCTGAGTTCAAGCGTCTTTCCTCCGACAAGGCTTATCTTGAGTCACTTATGGCAAAGGGCGCAGCCGAGGCGCATCACGATTCCCTGCGCACCCTTTCAAAGGTACGCCGCAAGATAGGCTTCACGGAACGCCCCCGGTACTGATATGCCGCACACCGTGAAATTAAGCTGCGCCGTCGACCGCATTGAGGGCGATACTGCAGTCATAATTCCCGACGGCGGCGGTACTCCCTTTGAAATTTCCGCGTTCTCTTTCCCGGGACTCATTGAGGGACAGGCGTATACGGCGGTATTTGAAGACGGCGTTCTCACGGCGATGCATCGGAGCGAGAGCGGCACGGACAACGCGGCAAGACTTAAAAATCTGTTTGATAAAAGCAAAGATATAAATTCAAGAGGTAAAAAATGAAAACAAGAGCAGTAAGACTTTACGGTGTGAACGACCTGCGGTGCGAGGAGTTTGAGCTTCCCGAAATTGGCGACGACGAAATTCTCGCCCGCGTCATTTCCGACAGCATTTGCATGTCCTCCCACAAGGCGGCGCTTCAGGGCGCGGCTCATAAGAGAGTTCCCGATAATGTAGCCGAAAATCCCATCATCCTGGGGCATGAATTCTGCGGCGAGATTATGCAGGTAGGCAAAAAGTGGCAGCAGCAGTTCAAGGAGGGCGACAGATTTTCCATTCAGCCCGCCATCAACTATAAGGGCAGCCTTGCGGCTCCCGGCTATTCCTACCGCAATATAGGCGGCGGCGCCACATATGTGGTAATCCCCAACGAGGTCATGGAGTGCGGCTGTCTGCTGCCCTACAACGGCGAAGCCTTTTACTACGGAAGCCTTTCCGAGCCTATGAGCTGTATTGTGGGCGCATTTCATGCCTGCTATCACACCACCCCCGGCAAGTATGTTCACAGCATGGGCATAGTTGAGGGCGGCGCTATGGCAATACTTGCAGGAGCGGGTCCCATGGGTCTTGGCGCTGTTGACTATGCAATACACGGTCCCCGCCGTCCCCGTCTGCTGGTGGTTACGGACATTGACGACGCCCGTCTTGAAAGAGCGGCTTCGCTTATAACCGTTGAGGACGCCGCCGCAAACGGCGTTGAGCTCAGATACATAAACACCGGAAAAGAAGAAAACAATACGGAAATGCTGAAATCCCTCACAGGCGGCGACGGCTACAACGATGTATTCGTATTCGCTCCCGTTAAACCTGTTGTGGAAATGGGAGACGCTCTGCTGGGTCGCGACGGCTGTCTCAACTTCTTCGCCGGTCCCACCAACGCCCAGTTCTCCGCTATGTTCAACTTCTACAATGTACATTACGGCGCGACCCACATCGTGGGCACCTCCGGCGGAAATACGGACGATATGATAGAGGCGCTGCGTCTTATGGAGCAGGGTAAGATCAATCCCTCCTGCATGATAACACACATAGGCGGTCTTAATGCCGATGCGCCCACAACTCTTAACCTGCCTAACATCCCCGGCGGCAAAAAGCTCATTTACACCCACATTGACCTGCCGCTTACCGCTATTGCGGACTTCCGCAGCGAAGCGCAGAAGGGCGGAGAGCACGCCGCTCTGTTTGCAGACCTTGCGGACATATGCGAAAAAAACAATGGACTCTGGTGTCCCGAAGCTGAAAAGCGTATTCTCAAGGAAGCTACCATAGACTAATATTTACGGGGGACTCAAAAAGTCCCCCGTATCGCTTAAATCACAAGGAGCCGAAACAAAAATGGATAAAATCGCAAGCTTTACCGTAGATCACGATTTTATAAGACCGGGTATGTATGTTTCCCGCACAGACGGGGACACAGTTACCTACGACCTGCGCACCCGCCGTCCCAATGCCGGAGATTATATGGACAACATAACCATGCATTCCGTGGAGCATATGTTTGCAACCTATGCCAGAGGCGGGCGTCTGGGAGAGCGTGTCATATATTTCGGTCCCATGGGCTGCCGCACCGGCTTTTATCTGATTATGCGCGACAAAGACCGCCGAGACGACTATGAATATGTCAAGGAAACTCTTGAAAAGATAATAGCTCATGACGGGGAGATGTTCGGCGCCTCTCCGAAAGAATGCGGAAATTACAGAGAGCTTGACCTTGAAGCCGCAAAGCGGGAGGCGGCAAGATACCTACGGGCACTTAAAGAGCGCGAACAAGCGGGAAAGGCGGATCTTGAATATGACAGACAGTAAAGAACCGGCACTTGACGCAGGCATAATCGCCGCCATGCAGATAGAGCTTGACGGCATAGCGGCAAGACTATCGGATATAAAAAAAGAAACCGTGGGAAGCATTCAGTTTCTGTGCGGCACACTATACGGAAAGAAAGTAGTATGCGCCGTTTGCGGGGTGGGCAAAGTGTTTGCCGCCATGTGCGCGCAGACTATGATACTTAAATACTCCCCCGCCTGTATCGTAAACACCGGAGTTGCCGGCGGGCTGGCAGCAGGGCTTCGGGTTCTTGATGTGGTGGCAGCGGACAGCGTTGTTCAGCACGATATGGACACCTCCGCCCTGGGAGACCCCGTGGGAATGATTTCGGGTATAAACACAGTAAAAATTCCCTGCGACGAAACTGTCATTTCAACGCTTAAAGCAAGCGTTGAAGCGGTGGGGGCGCACTGCGTATGCGGCACCGTTGCCTCGGGAGACAGATTTATCGCGGACGCAAAAAGCCGCGAATATATAAAAAGCACCTTCGGCGCCGCCGCCTGCGAAATGGAGGGCGCGGCTGTCGGTCAGGTGTGCTTTGTAAACCGTGTGCCTTTCGGCGTTCTGCGCGCCGTATCGGACTGCGGAGACGGCAGCGCACCCGAGGATTTTCCCGCCTTTGCAAAAAAGGCGGCTGAGATTTCTTCCGGTGCCGTGCTTGAATTTGTAAAACGCATATAAAAATACAAAAGGAGTGACTGGCGTGGATTGGGAGACTCTTGAAAACCGATGTCGGGAATGCCGCAAATGCCCTCTCGGGAATACGAGAAAAAACTGTGTTTTCGGCACAGGCAGCAAAAACGCCTCCCTTATGTTTGTGGGTGAGGCGCCGGGCGCCGAGGAGGACAAAACGGGTATACCCTTTGTGGGAGCGGCAGGCAAGCACCTTGACCGCTTTCTCGAAGCTGTGGGGATTGACCGCGACAGCGTTTATATTGCAAATATTCTGAAATGCCGCCCGCCGGAAAACAGAGACCCGCTGCCGGACGAGCAGGATGCCTGCATAGGATATCTGCGCGAGCAGGTAAAGCTTATACGCCCTAAAATCATCGTGTGCCTGGGCAGAATAGCCGCCATGAGACTAATCGACCCGGATTTCCGCATTACGAAGTCCCACGGCACCGTATATAAGCGCGGAGCCTTTCTCATAAGCGCGGTTTATCATCCCTCCGCCCTGCTCCGCGACCCCCGCAAAAACGAGGATATGTACAGGGATATGAAAAAAATAAAGCAGCTTCTGGACAGCACCTACGGCGAAACGGCGCCAAAGTGATTTAATACAGAAAAATTCAAACACCCCCGTTTCCGGAGGTGTTTTTATATTACTTCGCCTGTTCGTTAATGTTTTGAATAAATTTGCATTTAGGATAGTTGGAACATCCGTAAAACTTATTTCCGGCATTTTTGCCTCTGCCGGCTGTTCGTAATACAAGGGCTCCCCCACATCTCGGACATTTGACAGTTTGCGTCACAGTATTTTTCTCTTTTTCCGCATCAATATGCTCCGACTTCGGCTCTTTTACATTTTCGGTTTTTTCATCCGTCAAGTTCATATCTGTTGATGGGAGAGGAGTATTATCTCCGTAAGTAAATTCGTCAGCCGACGGCGCAGGCTGAACGGATACATCCTGTTTCCCAGACTTCGGAGAGTTCAAATTAATATATATATCATCTATATGCTTTGCCTTAACATCATCGCCGGCCTGTGTAAGCGGGTACAGCTTGCCGTATATATCGGCAATTTCTTTTTCGCTTAATTCAGTTTC
Organism: Candidatus Avispirillum sp.; assembly: GCA_051867715.1. Classification (GTDB taxonomy): domain Bacteria; phylum Bacillota; class Clostridia; order Oscillospirales; family CAG-272; genus Avispirillum. The sequence goes on along the minus strand of JBJDYY010000008.1, from coordinate 1,755 downwards.
CGAAGCTTTACCGCAAATATCAGCTACTGTTTGAACAATGTCGCAGCGCTTAACTACACTTATATTCTCACTTTTGACATTTACGCTTTTCAAAGTACATCTTTCGGAAAATACAATTACAGAATGCACGGGCACATGCTCACCGAGAAAAGCCAGAAGAGCCTTTATATGGGAACGGTTTTGCATAATCGGATTGTAAAAGCGTTCCTTGTGACTCCGTTTTTTGCCGGTCGGCAAAGTCTGATACCAATATCCCTGATCTTCACTGCCGAAAATCCAGCCGCTGTAATTCTTGCTTTCAAAAACGAATATGCCCTCGGTGCATATCATCAGAGCATCAATTTCAGAGGTTTCTCCCCTATCTTTCGGGACATATACATTAAACAGAAACTTAGCACCTGATTTTTCAAACTTTCTGAGACGCTTATATATCAGGTATTCTCCATATCTCCCGAAATCGCTCCTCATCTCGATATAGGGCAGTTTTGTCGCAGAATAATAAGTACCGCTTTTATATTCAATATATTCTTTAATAAAGACAACAAGAACGATAAGTACAGCCAATACTATTGCAGGAGACAGAAATTTTAGCAACTGCAGAAAAATCGGAAATAAAAAGTCCGTCAAAAGCTTTGTCATAATTGCACCCTTTTCTGATATTTGATGATTAAAATATACCACATTTTTCCGCTGTTTTCAATAAATGCTTATTATAAGCTACTCATCGGCAACAGAAAGCAGCAAAAAACAGGCGGGCTGAGCCCGCCTGTTTTTATATGCAGTCTTATTTCTTATACATAGGACCGTATGCCGCGCAGGCACGGAAGTCCTGACCCTCTTTGTCCATACCGAAAGCGTTGAAGCAAGCGGGACGGAAAATATCCTCCTCGGGTACATTGTGCATTGCAACGGGTATGCGGAGCATTGAGCACATTGTAATAAGGTCTGCGCCGATATGACCGTAGCTGATGGCTCCGTGGTTGGCGCCCCAGTTGTTCATAACATCGTATGCGCTCTTGAATGCGCCCTTGCCCGTAATACGGGGAGCAAACCAGGTGCTGGGCCATGTGTAGTCGGTGCGCTTCCACAAAATCTCGTTGACCTCTTGGGGCAGGCGCACTGTCCAGCCCTCCGCAATCTGGAGCATGGGGCCGAGACCCTTGACAAGATTAAGTCTTATCATGGTAACGGGCATTTCCGCGTCGGTATAGAAACGGCTGGAGTATCCGCCGCCTCTGAAGTAGCCGAGATCGGCGTAGTTCCAGGTAACGTTCTTCATAACCTCGTCGCAGTCTGTGTCCGTCATATCGTACCAGGGTTTCATAACTGCATTGCCGTTTTCGTCCTTTACGGCACCGCAAGCATCAAGGCAGGCAGCGCCGGAGTTGATAAGATGTATAAATCCGCCTGCCTCAAGAGCCTTGCCCTCAATATCATAGCCGGAAGCCTTCTTTACCGCGTCTGCGCTCCAGTATGTACGCACATCGGCAAAGATCTGTGCCCGGTTGGTAAGCAGCTTCATAAACATCATACCCAGACCGTTGAGCACATCGTTTTCGGTGGCAAGCACATAAGGCTCTCTGGGTCCGTTCCAGTCAAAGGAGGTGTTAAGCAGCGCCTCGGGGAAATCGCAGTTGGGATAGAAGTCCGTCCACTGACGCTGACCCTGGAAGCCCGCTGCCAGCGCGTTGTGACCCACCATTTCCTCCTCTGCTCCGGCGGGGAGATTTTTGTTGCCGCACATAAGATCCTTGA
>JBJDYY010000007.1:0-6972 GCA_051867715.1 Candidatus Avispirillum sp. | reverse complement strand
GCACAAGGGAGGCGAAAGAACCCCGCCGCATTTGCGGCTGTGGGGCAAATTTGCATATGCCGGTGTAGACAAAGCGGTCAGACATCCAATAAAAGACAAAAAAATACTAAGCTAATCAAAACCTGCAATTTGCAAAAACAGGCAGAATTTTTAATGTTGGACCTAAAATGTTCGCCGTTATTGACTTCGAGGAGCCAATACGCAAAAACGGTGTGCAGTATCGTGCACACCGTTTTTGCGCGGTTCGCTATAGGAAAGCAGACTTATACAGCTTGAGGCAGTCGCTTTACTGAAATGACGTTTTAGGGCTGCATTTCGCTGTGGGATTTGTCGTTTAGTCTGTTCGGATAGCTTAACCCTTTTTTTATTCCGATTAAATAATCCGAAGACACTTGAAAAAATTCGCACAAAGCTTTTATATCATCGATTGAAGGCTCGTATCTGTTACATTCAATGTAAGATATTTTCCTCTGCGTCATATTTAACATTTTGCCCATTTCGGTTTGATTCAGATTTTTTTCTTCTCGCAGAATTCTTACTTTTTCTCCGAAACTTAAACTCATTATTATCACCGAACATATTATACAATAGATACAAAATGTCTATTGACAAATAGACGTAAAACGTCTATAATTGTAATAAAGAGGCGACAACTGCCGATAAACATGTAAAAATGCCGATAATAAATTATTGACCGTTTTTCTTTGTTTTATGCGGCGGCTTCCAGAAGCTTGCTTTGATATGATAAGTATTCCTTTGGAATGTATCGCGTCTTATGTTTGGCAAGCAAAAACAGTGGAGGATGAAAATGAACGTTTGGATTATGAATCTCAAGGACAATAGGGAGGAAAAGCCTGCCGATTTGTCACTAAGCAAATTTGAGTTTTGCAAAGAAAAAGGAATTGTCGGAATAGGCTGGGTAAAACCGGAAATTGAAAATGCAGGGGATGTTGCCTTCAGTCAAGCGGAAAACGCAATCGACTCTTTTGAAATCGGGGATTTGGTATGGGTTAAAAATCCATCAGCCGAAAATGATGCCGAAAAGTATTATGTTTGCAAAATTACGGAAAAAGCCGTTAAAACCGATGACGATACCATGAACAAATATGATATCGGTAAATACTGTGCCTGCGAATATATACCTGTGCAAAGTTTGCCCGAGGAGCTTGAAAGCGAAAGATTAATCGCCGTACATACAATAGAAAAAGCTAATGAAACGATAACCGAGAAAACGCAGAGTTTAATTTATCCCGTAAGCGGCAAAAAGCGCAAAAGCAAAGGAAAAATCGGAATTATTGCCGGTATCTGCGCCTTGGTTCTCGTTCTCGGTGTAATATTTGTTCCGAAGGCAATTAATTATGTGAATATGAAAACTCATCCGATTTTGCCCGATGGGCTTGAATTCGGCATGACATACGATGAGGTAAGAAAAACGACAAATTATCTTGATCATATTGATTCCTGGTCCGAGTCCAAAGTGGATACAGCTTTTAAACAACTCTACAATCCTTTCACCAAAACTTACAATCTTTCAGTGCCCAAGGTTTTTCCATATGAGGAGCTCCCTCTGGAGCTTGGTTCCTGCTATCTGCAATTCAACGAAGACAAACAGCTATGTTTGGTTTATTTTTATACAGATTCTGATGAGACAGAAAGCTATGACATTCTGAGCGAATATTTTAAAAAAGCATTTAACAGTACCCCAACGGTGAGTGCTTATGGTACTAGTGAAGAAATGTCCGACTTTCTTGGCGACGACATAACGGTTGTTATCGCTGCTTACAGCCATTTGGTGTATATTGGATCGGATAAATACATGCCTCAGATACCGGAAATAAGCAAACAATCAATTACAGATGCTTTAAATAGTTTAAATTACAATGTAAGCGGATTCAGCATGAATTTAGTTAGCTTAATCAATAAATGTGTAAGCAATCGGGAGATAACTTATTGGAGCGCAAATGAGGCGCAATCTGACAAAATTATTAATAAAAGCGAGGTGAATAAATTAATTTATGGGGACTTTTCAGAGTATGCCGCGACGTCCTATGTGGTAGTCATACACGGCGACGTGTGTCAGAATCCGGATTTGCCTTACTATAAAACCGAGGACGTAGATGTAGTTAAAATCCTGCTGATTTTTGACGATTATGGGAAGTTAATATCTTCTGAAACGCTTGAAGAATGTGATGAATTGCAAACATTTGCAGTTCTGACAATGTTCGGATAAACTGCTGTGAAATGAGGTACGACTGCGTCAGTGAACAATAGTACACTTAGCTTTGCCGGAAAAGACTAATAAACAAAACGGTGTGCCCATATGAGCACACCGTTTCAGTTTGTAGGCAAAGTCCCGCAACGGGGCTTTGTTTTTGGTATCCCGAAAACCACCTGCTAAGCAGGCGGTTCAAAAGGGGCTTTTGCCGCTTGGCAATCCCGCCGCAGCGGAGGCTCCCTTGTGCAAAGGGAGCTGTCAGCGAAGCTGACTGAGGGATTGTTTTGGAGATCACAGTGAGACAATCCCTCCGGCACGGCATACGCCGTGCCACCTCCCTTTACACAAGGGAGGCTAAAGTATCCCGCTGCATTTGCGACTGTGGGGCAAATTTGCTTATGCCGGAATTATCGGTGGGCTCTAATCCCCGCGCCGGCAGCGATTTACAGCTGTAAGGAAAAAGCAGAGCGGCAAGCGCCGCTCTGCTTACATATATTTATATATAATGAAAATTACAGCTTTGAGTAGCCGTGGGAATTGATAAGGGCGTCTATCTTTTTGCCCTCTCTGCACATGGGGCATTTATGGGAATCGTAGCTTGCGTAGTCGGGCAAATCCTTAGGATTGAAAACGGAGGTGACAGGGTAGCCCTCGCATTCGGTGACGGTGGCAAAGACGGAGGCGATGCCGGTCACGTTGCCGTCGTAGTATTTCACCGCTTCAATGGCACCTCTGGCGGTAAAGCCCGTAACAACGGAGGCTGCAAGGATAAGCACATTCTTATCTTTTATCATAGGCGCGATGTTTTCGCGGAACAGAAGTTGGCTGCCCGAGGTATGCTCGGGAGTGATAATATAAACCGTCTGGTGCAGGTTCATATTGGCAAGCTCCATTTTCGTCATTTCGTTGGCTATGCAGGTGCCTATGACTTCGGTGCCGTCGAGACACAGTATGGTGTCAACTGGTGAGCTGTAACGGTAGGTTGCCACAAACTCCTGCGCAAGGGCGGTTGCCTCGGAAAGGCGGGTCTTCTGCATGGTGATGTCGATGTAGTAGTTCATATGGCTGTGGCTGGTGGCAAAATGCCCCTGTGCCACGCGCAGATACAAATCGCTTCTTTTTGTAGGCAGCTTTACCATATTCATAACAGTGTCCTCCTTTGCAGACCTTAGGTCTGCTTTCGTTTTTAGGGGTCTTTTCTTATGTATAATTGTACAACAATTTCGAGGATTTTACAATAGGAAAGGCGGAATTTGAATAATATTCACAAAAATGAATAATTATAAATTTCATATTTTGCAAATGAATTGCTTGGGTAAATTTTCTTCAAAAATGCAGAAATTATAACAGCATTTTGCCGAAATGTGCAACAAAACCGTAAAAAAAGTTCATATTTGTGCAATATATATATTGCATTTCCCGTATATAATATGTATAATTACTTACAACAGATATATCCGAGTTCAGCCGCCGTGCAAGGCGTGCGGCGGAGCGCCCCGATTTTCGGGGCTGTATATACGGTGTATTTGCTAATAAAAATACAATCCGGTGTACATCGCCGGGGAAAGGCTTAGGTAATTTCTATGAAAAAGATTCTTGCACTTGTGCTGGTTGCAGCTATGCTGGTGCTGGGACTGGCTGCCTGCGGCTCCGCGAAGACCGATGACGGTTCCGACGCTGCCGAAGGCGCTATCAAGATCGGCGGTACCGGCCCTCTTACCGGCGGTGCTGCTATTTACGGTACTGCAGTAAAGAACGGCGCTCAGATCGCTGTTGACGAGATCAATGCACTCGGCGGACTTCAGTTCGAGCTTCGCTACGAGGATGACGTTCACGATCCCGAAAAGGCAGTAACCGCATACAACACTCTGAAAGACTGGGGTATGCAGATAAGCCTCGGTTCCGTTACTTCCAAGCCCGCAGTTGCTACTTCTGCCGAGGCTGCAAATGACCACATTTTCTATCTCACTCCCTCTGCTTCCTCCACCGATGTTATCGGCGGCGTTGCTAACCCTCTGACCGGAACTGTTGAAATTGACCGCAAGGCTAACATTTTCCAGCTTTGCTTCGTTGACCCCAACCAGGGCGCTGCTTCCGCTAACTACATAGCTGAGAAAGAGCTCGGCACAAAGGTTGCCGTTATCTACAAGAACGACGACGTTTACTCCACCGGTATTTACAACAGCTTCAAGACCGAGGCTGAAAAGCTCAGTATCGATGTTGTATCCGTTACCACCTTTACAGACGATACTTCCACGGACTTCTCCGTACAGATCGCCGAGGCTAAGAAGGCCGGCGCGGATCTGGTATTCCTGCCCATGTACTACGAGGCAGCTTCTCAGATTCTCATTCAGGCTGATGCCGCAGGATATGCTCCCACATGGTTCGGCGTTGACGGTATGGACGGTATCCTTACTCTTGACGGCTTCGACACCAAGCTTGCTGAGGGCGTTATCCTTCTGACTCCCTTCAATGCAGACTCCGAGGACGAGACCACCGCTAAGTTCGTTGCAACCTACAAGGATAAGTTCGGCGAGGTTCCCAACCAGTTCGCTGCTGACGCTTACGACTGCGTATGGGCTATCTACAACGCTATTAAGGACGAGGACGTTTCCGCAAAGACCTCCGCTTCCGACTTCTGCGATCTTCTCATGGAGAAGTTTACCTCCGAGGACTTCAGCTACGACGGTATCACCGGTGACGGTATGACCTGGGATGACACCGGCGCGGTTACCAAGGCTCCTAAGGGCATGGTTATCAAGGACGGCGCTTACGTCGGTCTTGACTGATATACTCTGAACACAAGGTATAAAGAGGGCTGCTTTGCGGCAACCCTCTTTTGCTCATATATCGGCATAATTCACGGAGAGGCGTTTTTCGCCGCTCCGGAGATCTGAGGTGTTATTTTGGCCTTTCTGAACAATCTGATAAACGGTATAAGTCTCGGCAGCGTTTACGCTATAATCGCGCTGGGCTACACAATGGTATACGGCATTGCAAAGATGCTGAACTTCGCTCACGGCGACGTCATCATGGTAGGCGCTTATGTCTGCTTTTTTGCCGTATCCTCCTACGGGCTGAACCCGGCTTTGGGAGTTATAATTGCGGTTGCCGTATGTACGGTGCTGGGAATCGTTATCGAGCGTCTGGCGTATAAGCCCCTGCGTAATGTGACCTCTCTTGCGGTGCTTATCACCGCTATCGGCGTCAGCTATTTTTTGCAGAACGCGGCACAGCTTTTGTGGACATCAAATCCCAAGATCTTTCCCGCTATTTTCGGGAACGGCGGCATTGAGCTGTTCGGCGGGGAAATGACCGTGCCTTACAAAACTCTTGTGACAATCGGCGCCTGCATAATCATTATGGTGGCGCTTACCCTGTTCACCGGAAAGACAAAGACCGGTAAGGCCATGCGCGCCTGCTCCGAGGACAAGGGCGCGGCTCAGCTTATGGGAATCAATGTGAACAAGACTATTTCCATCACCTTTGCCATAGGCTCCGCTCTTGCGGCTATTGCGGGAGTGCTGCTTTGCTCCTCTTATCCCAGACTTATTCCCACCACCGGTTCCATGCCCGGTATAAAGGCGTTTACCGCTGCGGTATTCGGCGGTATCGGCTCCATTCCCGGAGCTTTTCTCGGCGGTATCCTTTTGGGTATCATCGAGATATTCTCCAGCGCCTATCTTTCCACCGAGCTTGCCAACGCAATCGTGTTCCTAGTGCTTATCATTATCCTTCTTGTAAAGCCTACGGGTCTTTTGGGCAAGAAGGTCAGCGAGAAAGTGTGAGGTGACGGGATGAAGCTTTCAAAAAATACTAAAAAATCCTTTGTTACCTACGGCGCGGTTATTGCGGCTTATGCAGTAATGATGATACTTACGGCTACCGGCTCCCTTTCTTCCACAATGAAAGGACTTCTGGTGCCCTGCTGTGCATATATTGTTGCCGCCATTTCCCTTAACCTTACTGTGGGAGTTCTGGGCGAGCTTTCTCTGGGACACGCCGGATTTATGAGCGTGGGCGCCTTTACGGGTACTACGGTAGCAATGCTTCTCAAGGATTCCGTTGAGCCTGTATGGCTGCGCATACTTATAGCCTTAGTAGTGGGTGCCGTATTTGCGGCTATTGCCGGCGTCATTGTAGGTATTCCCGTTTTGAGACTGCGCGGCGACTATCTTGCCATCGTTACTCTTGCTTTCGGCGAGATAATCAAAACGGTTGTCACCAACCTTTATGTGGGCAGCGACTCCAACGGCGTTCACATCGGTTTTCTTAACGGTGATTTGGGACTTCAGCAGGGCGGCAAAATGATACTGAACGGGCCTAACGGTATTTCCGGTATTACGAAAATATCCACCTTTACCGCGGGCTTTGTTCTTATAATGCTTTGCCTTGTGGTAATATTCAACCTGGTGAACAGCCGCTCCGGCAGAGCTATTATGGCGCTTCGCGACAACAGAATAGCCGCTGAGAGCGTTGGCATAAACGTTACAAAGTATAAGCTTATGGCGTTTGTTATTTCCGCCGCTATGGCGGGCGCCGCAGGTGCTTTGTATGCTCTGGGTCAGAACACCATTACGGCTAACAAGTTCGATTTCAATACCTCCATACTGATACTGGTGTATGTGGTGCTTGGCGGACTGGGCAATATGCTGGGCTCCGTTATTGCGGCTACCGTGCTGTATATGCTGCCCGAGACCGTTCTGCGTCAGTTCTCCGATTACAGAATGCTTATATACGCGGTGGTGCTTATTATC
>JBJDYY010000006.1:0-7005 GCA_051867715.1 Candidatus Avispirillum sp. | reverse complement strand
AACTTCATTTCTTTTCTTCCTCTTTCATAGCCTCAAGCTTTCGGCGCAGACTCTCATTCTTTTCCTCAAGAAACGCGGTCAGCCGCGCAATCTCCTCGTCATCCGGCTCCGCAGTCGATGCAAGCTCTCTGAGATTTATACTCTCGCCGATTATAACCCTTGCCCGTTTTGTAATGCCGTACCGACCGTCCGTGTAGACCGGCACGATAGGCGCGCCGGATTTCAGAGCGATAAGCACGATACCCGGCTTAAAAGGCCACGGCTTGCCGTTCACAGGCAGTCTGCCCTGAGGAAAAACGCCCACGGTGCCGCCCTCTTCAAGCACCTTTACGGACTCGGAGAGGAAAGACAGATTTTTCGTGTCCCTGTCCACATATATGCCGCCCAGCTTAAAAAGCAGCCATGAAAACAGGGCGTTTTTGCGAAACAGCACCTCTGCCATAAGAAACCTTATATACTTTGCGGGAAATACGGTCAGATACAGCACAAAGTCCATAAGCGATGTATGGTTTGACATAAGTATACACGGCTTCGGCAGCTTTTTTGACTGCGCGGCTTTGTTCTCGAAATAAAGCTTGTATTTGAAAAACAGGAACGCGCCCGGCGCGCCCGTGATCTTTACAAAAGCGGTCACGGCGCGGCTTGGTTTCAGCTTTTTCATATCAGTCAATATGTCTTTCTATGTATTGGCAAAATTCTCTCAGGGTGTAGCAGTATTCATCGGTTTCATCGTAGCCGGTAATTCCGAATTCCTCCGCAAGCCTTGAAATAAGGGAAAAGTATTGCAGACTGTCGACGCCCAGATCGTTCAGCACATGGGTGTCCGCCTCAATGTCGGCTTCATTTACCGCTAGGGTATCGGAGATTATCTCCCGAACCTTTCTGCTCAGGGGACTTGAAATATCAAAGTCCTCCCCTACGTCCGAAAAGCTCACCTCGGAAAAGGGGGTAAGCTTTACACTTCCGTTTTCAACGGCGCGCACAAGACCTTTTCTGCCCACCTTAATGGCGGTTTCCGGCGCAAGGGCGTCGTTTGTTATGTAGAACTTCTTAACACGGCTGACCATGGGGATTTTTTCGTTTGCCGCCGTAGCTCTGTCCATAAGAGCGCGTACTCTGTCCGCCGCCATGTAGGGGCTTACACGGATTACAAGAGAAAGCTCCTCTTTGCCCTCCGACTTAAGTCCCAGCACACAGAAACTGTCCGCGTCTTTAAGATCAAAATACTGCTCTATAACATCGGGATTGATGTTTTCGCCGTTTTCACCGATAACGGCGTCTCCCACACGTCCGCGGATAAAGTACCGTCCGTCCTTTTCCTCCATTACGTCTCCCGTATCGAACCAGCCGGAGTTTTCAACGGCCTCACCGTTAATCAGCATACGGCTGCATATAGAGCCGCCGCGCACAAGCAGCGTCCCTCTGTCGCTGATTCTGTATTCAACCGAGTCAAAGGGGGCGCCCACTGAATTTTCGTTTTTCGTTTTCGGTCTTTTACCAAGCTCCACGGAGGTAATGCCGATCTCGCTCATACCGTAGCCGTTGCTGAGGGGATAGCCTATGCCGTTAATCAGGCACAGCGCGGACTCTCTTATATAACTGCCGCCGCTTATGCAGAAGCGAATGCTGTCACCGAAAAGCTCGTTTGTCACATCCTTCATAATCCTGCGGGAAAGCCATGCGCCGAAATCGGGAAAGACATTCTGCAATGCGGTGCAGATTTTTAGTCCATTTTCAAGCTTTTTTTCAATTCCCCGGCGGGCAGCAGTTTTCATGACCTGCTTTTCTATTGTGTGCCACAGCATAGGCACGGCAAAAACATGAGTGACCTTATGGGCGCGGCAGGTTTTGACTATGGTGTCCGCCGAATAGTCTTTGAGAAACACAAATGTCCGTCCGAAAAAGGCAAACCAGAAATAAACGGCCACAAGTCCGAAAATATGGTAGAAAGGCAGAAAAGCAAGTTGCTTCAGGCTGCCCTTGTAATGCTTGGAAATCTGCTCGGAGGATTTGAGTATGCCCTCAGTGTTCAGAAGCTGACGGGTCATCTCTTTTCCGGTGTAAAAGCACACTACTTCCTTCAGAGTGGTGGCGGAAGTAGACAGAGCTATTTCGTTTTCAAACTCCCCCTCAAAAGGCTCATCAGATGAAAGAAGCGAAATATCTATAAACTCGCCCGAAAGCTCGCTTTTTCCCTTGCCGATTATATATTTGATTTGGAGAGTGGAAACGATTCCGTTTGACAGGGACAGGGGGTGACGGCAGTTTACAAGATAAGGCTTATTGCCGCTGCGCAGTATTGCCCAGAAAGCCACTATCCATTCCACACAGTTTTCCATTTCAAGGGCAACGTAGCCGTGAGTGGCTCCGATGCGGCTGTACAGAGCGGAGGAAGCCTTCTCTATCATTTTTTTCACTTCGCCGTATGTATATAAGCGGGTTTCAAATCCCTCGTCCGTCTCGCAGAAAATGTTGTCTTCAAAACGAAACATAATATTATATATGGCTTCAAAATCTTCTGCGGACGATTCCAGCATTCTGCAGTTGGAATCCACAATACGCCTAAGGTATCTTTTCATAGGCACCCTTCCCCGTAAACATTCATTATCTTAATAATTATAAATGCACAGCGGCTCAAAGTCAATAGTTAAAAAGTGTCACGGAGCAATACTGACTTTGTTCGGAATTGTAATAATTGTAATATTGAAATCAGAAAAATTCAGATTTAATTATTAGTTGACAGAAATATAGAAAGAATTCTTCGAAGGTACTGCTGCCCCGTCAGCAGCCCCTCCGAGCCTTCCCGCACGGCTAAAGGGAGGGGAGACGATGTATCTTCTCCCCTCCCTTTAGAATCTCTCCCCTCTTCTCGACACGGAAGAACTTCAGATCGTTACGTTGCAAGAGCATAACACATTCGACTAATTGGAGAGAGTTTGTCCCGTCAGCCTAAGTTTCAAGTCTCGCGGCAGACATACAGCAACGCTAATGAGCGTGTCGATAGCAGACTTAAAGATACCCACAGAAATAGAGAAAAGCAAATTTAACATTAACCGCAGGGGCGGAAGGCTTTGCCGTCCGTAAAGCGATAGAAGAAGAGCGGAAGAAAGTGAACTTTCTTCCGCTCTTCTTCTCGCTTGCCGCGTCCCGCGGCACCCCTGCGTGAGGATCTCTATATTGCCGTATCAGGGCAAAAGTTTTTTGGGGTTCTTAGTACCTTTTTCTCAAAAAAGGTTCTTGGCGGTGCGAGGGTCTCCGTCTCGACGGAGCCCCGGGCAGAGCCTCGCATATATCCTGCGGTTTTTTGGGCGGCACCGCAGCGGTGGGAGTAGAAATGTGTGTGCGTTCGCGGCTGCAACGCCTTATTCTTCCCACCCTATTTGAGTTTTTCGGGGTCTCGGGGTGCTTTTCTCTAAAAAGCACCCTGAGCGGGGGCATGGGGCAGCGCCCCATATTCAACCGCAGGGCGCGAGGCAGAGCCTCGCGTATGTTCTGACAATATAAGACAGCGCGGCTTACGCTCCGGCGTTTCAGCTTTTGCGTCATTTTTCAATTAAGCGGGCGTTTTATGCGGCTAAAAACGGGAAAACGGGAAACAATAGGACTGAGATTTCAAAAGTTTTGAATACGGAAAGGATGCGTCACAACGAAAAATGAAGATAGGTGACAAAAACTACGAAAAATACGCCGAGGGCAGAGCGAAAAAATCCCCCTGCGCGAAAAACTGCACAAAGGCATTTCTTATTGGCGGCGCCATATGCTGTGCGGCTCAGGGACTTCGAGACTTATACATGCTGCATTACAGCGAAAAGGACGCGGGAGCTTTAGTGTCGGTGACATTAATTTTCATCACGGCTTTGCTTACGGGAATAGGAGTATTCGATTCAATCGCAAAGCACGCGGGCGCGGGCACTCTTGTGCCCATAACAGGCTTTGCCAACGCCGTGGCGTCATGTGCCGTAGACGCAAAAGGCGAGGGCTTTGTTCTGGGCGTCGGAGCTAAAATATTCGCGGTGGCAGGTCCGGTTATTCTTTACGGCACTGCGGCGGGCGCGGTATACGGCGTTATTTACTTTTTCTGCCGTATGTTTGTCTGAGGAGGGTAATATATGAGAAAACCCATAAAAATCCCCCGCCCCGTATATCTGCTTTCCACCGCTTCCGTGGCGGGATGGGACGAGGGTCATGGACCCATAGGAGAGGAATTTGACATTCTGGGAGACGAGGGCGACACCTTCGGCTGTGACACATGGGAAAAGTCGGAAAGCGAAATGCAGAGGATGGCACTTTCCACCGCCGTTTCCCACGCTATGCTTACGGATAATGACCTTGATATGATCTTTGCGGGGGACCTGCTCAATCAATGCGTCGGATCAAGCTACGGTCTGGTAAGCTTCAAGGCGCCCTATCTGGGGCTGTACGGAGCCTGCTCAACAGCAGCCGAGGGCATGATGCTTGCGTCTCTCATGTGCGGCGCATATGCAGAGTGTGCGGCGGCAATAACCTCCTCCCATAACGCCTCTGCCGAGCGTCAGTTCCGTTTTCCCCTTGAATACGGCGGGCAGCGCACTCCCACCGCTCAGTGGACTGTGACGGGTGCGGGAGCCTTTATATTCACTTCCAGCAAGGCACGGCTTGACCGTGTTGCAAAAAAAGGCTTTACGGTACAGGTAACGGATGTCATGCCCGGAGTGGCCGTTGACGCGGGTATACATGATGCAAACAACATGGGAGCCGCTATGGCGCCTGCCGCCGCAGACACGGTGTGCACTTATCTTGACGCGGTACAGACAATGCCGGAACTTATAGTTACGGGAGATTTAGGCAGTGAGGGCTCGCAGATTCTGTACGATCTTACCCGCGCCAAGGGTCACGATATTTCCTCCTGCCACAGCGACTGCGGAATGATCATATACGACCGCGACGGTCAGGATAAGCACGCCGGAGGCAGCGGCTGCGGCTGCAGCGCGGCGGTCATGTCGGCTAATATCCTGAGAGCAATGCGCCGCGGAATCCTAAAAGATGTGGTATTTGTGGGGACTGGCGCGCTTATGAATTCCATGAGTATTCAGCAAGGTCAATCCATACCGGGTATAGGGCATCTGGTACACTTTATTTCCGTGCCTGACGGAGAAATCGGAGGAAACTGATATGAGTGCAGTTATGCCCTATGTATGGGCATTTACGGTAGGCGGCGCCTTTTGCGTCATAGCGCAAATACTGATTGACAAAACAAAGCTGACCCCCGCCCGCATACTTGTAGCCTATGTGGTAGCGGGAGTTATACTGGGCGGCTGCGGCGTTTACAAGTATATCATTGATTTTGCGGGGGCGGGCGCAACAACTCCCCTTTGCGGCTTCGGCTATCTTATTGCAGAGGGCGTAAAAAGCGAAGTAGACAAGCGTGGGCTTTTAGGCGCGCTGACCGGCGGTCTGTCGGCAGCCTCCGCGGGAATTGCCGCGGCTCTTGTTTTCGGACTTCTGGCAGCGGTCTTTTTCAAAAGCAAGCGCAAAAAATAAAGTAACCGTTCCGTCACACAGTTCTTTGCCGTCAGGGACAACGGTCTTCCTCTCTCGATAATACGCAAAAAAGCCTCCCATGGGGAGGCTTTTCGCGTATAAACATTTTGTATTAAAACCCTTATCAGTAGCTGACAACAGTCTTTTTGTTTCCGCCGACATAGTCTCTTTCAAGAGACAGAACGCCGTTGTCCATGCGGAAGATACGGTCTGCCTTTTCGGCGATTGACAGGTCATGGGTAACCATGAGAAGAGTCTGTCCTCTGGTCTCTCTGATCTTCAGAAGCAGGCGCAGAACCTCGTCCGCGTTGGTACGGTCAAGGTTACCGGTAGGCTCGTCTGCGAACAGCATCTGAGGGTTGTTGATAAGCGCGCGCGCAATTGCAACTCTCTGGCACTGACCGCCTGACAGCTCGCTGGGCAGGTGGTGCAGACGCTCGCTGAGTCCCAAACACTCCACAAGCTCACGCAGGGACTCCTGATAGCTCATTTCGGGCTTGTTGCACATCATGGTGGGAAGCAGAATGTTTTCAAGCGCGGTGAACTGAGGAATCAGATTGTGCTTCTGATAGATAAATCCCATCTTTTCGCCTCTGAAGCGTCCCAGCTCGTCGGCGTGCATTTTTGTAATGTCCTGACCGTCGATAATGATACGGCCGGCATTTGCGCGGTCAAGTCCCGCGCAGATATGCAGAAATGTGGATTTACCGGAACCGGAGGAGCCGATGATAGCAACGAACTCTCCCTTTTCGATCTTGATGTTTGCACGGTTTACTGCCGTGATGACCGACTCAGACTGTCTGTACTGCTTGATAACGCTTTCAGTCTGAAGCATATATTCAGTAGTAGCCATTGTTTATGATCCTTTCCTGACGGAATATCCCGTCCTATCGTTTGGTTTATTAGGAATTACTTATGTTAATTACTCGTCGTCCTGAACGCCGCTGCCGCCGTTCTCAAGGGAATAGCGGTTCTTGAAGTAGCTCTTGTAGGGTATGTACGCCGAGAAGAAGCCGCAGGCCACGGACATAACCACGGAAATTACCAGGGCGTACCAGGGCATATAGAAGATGTAGCGGATATATTCGCCGGAGAAGTTGGGAACTACCACGTTGAATACATAGAACATCAGATAGCTTGCTATATAGCTGAGCAGGATACTTACAATGAGCGACATTATCGCCATGCTGACTCCGCCCAGGAGGTATATCTTTCTGATGTCGCTTCCGTTAGCGCCCATGGACTGGATAATATTGAATTCCTTCTCGCGCTTGAAGTAGTAAAGCGACTGGGAGAAGAACCATATGATAGGTGAGATGCAGAGGATCAGCACGGATATTGCCACGAACAGCTCGTTGTAATGCTCGTCGCTGGAGATGTTCTTTTCGGCAAGCTGATTGGTGTCGGCAACGGGAATTGAGCCTATCTTGCTCAGTCCGTCGGAATCAATCACCTGGCGCAGTCTGTCCTCAATAAAGCTTACCT
>JBJDYY010000005.1:0-7033 GCA_051867715.1 Candidatus Avispirillum sp. | reverse complement strand
GCCTCTTTCATCTTTCCCGCAAAAGCTGCGGCATCGTCAACGGTGTGGAAATGCAGAGCGGAAAGATGTCCCAGCCCCTCAACATCGAGAATGACATCGGGATGCTTTTTGTGAACAGCCTTGAGCCCCTCCGTAAAGTGCTTGCCAAGAGCCGCGATTTTGTCGCCGTTTGCGCGCATAAAGGTCATTGTAATAATGTAGGAAAGCGCCGCAAGCTCCTCCTGACCGTTGGTCACAAGGGCGCCGAACTGATTGAGTGTGTCCATTTCGGCGGTGGTGATTATCTTGGAAGCGGGATATTCGCCGCCGGGGAAGCCCTTACCCACAATGGAGAAATCGGGCTCCAGACCGTAAAGACGGAACAGGAACGCTCCCTTGTACCACATGCAGGACTGAATTTCGTCGCACATAGTGGGGGTATCGTACTCGCGGCACAGCTTGTACGCCGCCTGCAGATAATCCTTAGTAAGACGGATTCCGCCGTAGTTCATAAGGATTATCTCGTGAGAAAATCCTGCGGTCTTGTACTTTCCGGTGTTGTACTTCTTTATCTTTGCTTCAAAGTCGCCGATGTCGTTTATCATAACGGGAACGACCTTGTAAACCTCGCCGGCATCCTCTTTCTGACGGATCTCCGGCCACAGCCCGCGCAGAGTCTGAGCCACAACGGTAGTGCCGTGATAGTTGCCCTCAATGCCGCCGTTTTTGTCGCCCATAACGAAGAATACTGGTGTTCTGCCCTCGTATTTCGGAGCGGGGAAGGTGGAGTCAAGCCTGTAAAAACGCGCCAGCATCATTTTCAGACCTGCCTCGCAGGCAAGAGAGCCGGTCTCAAGGTTTATGACTCTGTTGAGCACCTTGGGCTCGGTGGAGGCAAGCACCTTTTCGGTTGCCTCCTCGTCCTCCCATTCAATGCCGTTTGCCATCTGAACGAGGCGCTTTTCCATAAGTCTGGTTATGTAGCCGCGGGTGTTGTTGTGAGTTGCATTGATAATGCCCATTCTGCGGGCGTTGTCAATAAGCTTGTAGCCGTCGAAGCGGTGACCCAGCGGAGTGTGATAATGCTCGCTTTTTCCGATAAGATAAAGCTTTCCGTCCTCGCCGACGCGGTATGAGCAGAAGCCCGTAACGGGAGCCTGATTTGTGTTGGTAGCGTGAGCAAAAGCGGCGGTAGCGGCGCCCTTGTTGTCGTTTTCAAAGGGTGCCATTATCTGAGTGCCCACACGGCTCAGCATTTCGTCGCATTTTTTCTGCTTTTCCTCGGGGTAGAAGTCTATCTTCTCGTCGGCTATTTTCATAGTCTCCTCGTATGACATAACTCCGAGAGCCTCGTTAGCTCTTGCAACGGACTCCGTGTAGTCTCTTCCCAGCAGATCGGAAAGAGAAAGTTTGGGTGAATTGAACATTTTGTTTTCCTCCGGATATTACTTTATGTTATTTATTTTATAATTTTCAATTTTCCATTCTCAATTTTCAATTTTCATCTGTCCGTCGTCCCGACCGGGTCGGTAGGGAATACCCAGATGCTCATATGCAAGGCGCGTCACGCACCTGCCTCTCGGGGTTCTGGAGACAAAGCCTATCTGCATAAGATAAGGCTCGTAAACATCCTCAATGGTGACGGCCTCCTCGCCCACCGTTGCGGCGAGGGTGTCAAGTCCCACGGGACCACCGTCGTAGTATTTTATCATGGTCTCCATCATTTTTCTGTCCGTGTTGTCAAGCCCCAGCTCGTCTATTTCCAGCATTTTCAGGGCGTCGGACGCCACCTTCAGAGTGATCTCGCCGTCCCCCTTGACCTGAGCGTAGTCACGCACGCGCTTAAGCAGCCTGTTGGCAATACGGGGCGTGCCGCGTGAGCGGGAGGCGATTTCAAGAGCGCCCTCCTCGTCAATGGGAATTTCCAGTATGCCCGCGCTGCGCCGAACTATCTTTGCAAGCTCCTCGGGCGTGTACAGTTCAAGGCGAAGCAGTACGCCGAAACGGTCTCTGAGCGGTGTGGTAAGCTGTCCCGCACGGGTCGTTGCGCCAATAAGAGTGAAATGCTGAAGCGGCAGTCTGATACTGCGCGCCGCAGGCCCCTTGCCTATTATGATGTCAAGGGAAAAATCCTCCATGGCGGGGTACAGAATTTCCTCAATGCTGCGGTTCAGACGGTGTATCTCGTCAATAAACAGCACATCTCCCTCACCCAGATTTGTAAGCAGTGCCGCAAGATCGCCCTGTTTCTCAATAGCGGGACCGCTTGTAACGCGGAAGTTTACCCCAAGCTCCGAGGCTATAATGCCGGAAAGCGTGGTTTTTCCAAGTCCCGGAGGTCCGTACAGCAGTACATGGTCCAGGGTGTCGCCGCGCATTTTAGCCGCGTCGATATAAATTTTCAGGACTTCCTTAGCCTTTTCCTGCCCGATATATTCGTCAAAGGTATGGGGCCGCAGAGTCACCTCAGTGTCCGCGTCCTCCTCTGTAACGGAGGATTCCACTATTCTGTTTTCAAAATCAAAATCGTTTACGAAGCTGTCCAAAGCGGCACCTCCTTAACCTTTCATAAGCTTTGCCAGCGCCAGACGGATAAGCTCTTCCGTGGGAAGAGAAGCGTCAAGTCCGGCAAGCGCCGACAGAGCCTCGCTGCGCGAATATCCGAGTACGGCAAGAGCGTCCCCTGCGTCCGAAAGATTGCTGCCTGCGGCAATACCGGTTTTTCCTGCCGACGGAGCAAGCTCCCCTTTTGCGGAGGATGAGGATGAATAGAAATTCTTTGCAACCTTGTCCCGAAGCTCCAGCACTATGCGGGCCGCCGTTTTCGCGCCCACTCCGGGGGCTCGGGAAATCGCCTTCGAGTCCTCTGCGGCAACGGCGGATATAAAGGCGTCGGGGCTGAGCACGGACAGTACGGAAACCGCCGCTTTCGGACCCACGCCGGAGATGGATATAAGCATTTTGAACAGCTTCAGCTCCTCTTCCGTGTAGAAGCCGTACAGCTCCATAGCGTCCTCTCTCACCGCCATATAGGTGTAGACCTTCACCTTTGCGCCCACACCGGGATTGGAAAGATGTGTCACCGTGTTGCCCGTAACGCTGAGCAGAAAACCTACGCCTCCGCAGTCTATAACCGCGGTCATATTAACTGCGTCAAGCTCCGTGAGCTCGCCGCTGAGACAGTATATCATATTGTAAACCCGTCCTTTCAGATTAGGTTGCCGTTGCCTGTGCTGTCATTGTTATCATTGTTGTCTGCCGAATCTGCGTCTCTGTCCCTGATGTCTGCCGAATCTTTGACATCTGCCGGGTCAGTGCCGTCTTCCGAATCCGTGTCGCTGTCGCCGCCGATGTCAGGGGCGTCCGTCGTGCCGCTTTCCTGAGGCGCCTCACCGTCTTCGCCGCACTCCTTTGGCAAAGCAGCGTCAAAAACAGCTTCCTCCGGAGGACACAGCTCGGCGCAGAGCTCGTCGCACTCTCCGTAAACTGAAGCGCCCATGGCAAGCCGCTGCTTTCTGTACGCCTCAGTGACTATCCATGCCGCCGCGAAGATGCAAAGCCCGACTACGCTTACAGCCAGACCGATATACAGGCATGCAGGCCTGTACTTCATAACCAGCGTATGCTCTCCGCTCTCCGCTCTGAATGCCAGAAGTCCGTCAAGCACCTTGCAGGGGGCGACTTTTTCGCCGTCCACATATATCTGCCAGCCCTCGTCATAGGGGATAGATGTGAATATAAGCTCGTCACCCTCGGAAACGGTAAGCGTTCCCTCAAATCTGTCATCGGAATATTCAGTTATTTCAAAGGGACTGCTTGCAAGTCTGGGCATATATTCATTGAAAGCGTCCTCGTCAAGCTGCCAGAATATGATGCTCTCGTTTGATAAATATAAGGTGTCTTCAAGAGGCTCAAGACTTACGGTAATCTCCTCGCCCGCTTCAAAACGGCCCAGTTCAATAATTCTGTCGCTTTCGTTGCCGAAAACGGAGCCCTGCTTCAGACCGTTTACATAAAGATAGCATTCCCGCTTATACTCCGAGGGGAAGTAGCAGTATAGCACATCGTCGGAGGGTACGGTCAGGGTAATATGAACTCTGTGTGTGTCGGTACTGTCCGACTTTTCAAACTTTATATGACCTGCCACGGCGGAGCGGATAAGTCCGTCGCTTTTGAGACCTTCGTCATGAGTGACGGGAGTAAATATTTCAACCTCCTCACCCAGCATGGCGCTTACCGTCGCGTTCATTCGCGAAAAAGGAGAATCGTAGCTTTCGTGTATTTCCAATTCGGCAAGACTTTCATCAACGCCGTACGCAAGGGGCAGAGCGTAGGGATTTTCCCAGACGGTGTAGTCCTCGTTGCCCCATCCCGTGTCCGTATACAGCTCCATAACCTCGTCGCTGTCGTACTCCTGAATAACATATTTAATTCCGAACAGGGAGTCGAAAACGGGAGTGCCTCCCAAATATTTTGACCAATGGGACTTGGAGGAAAGACCGAAATCGTGCAAAAGGCTTATGGTTTCGGCGTTAAGGGTAGAGGTGGAATTGGATACACCGTTTAATCCAAGGGCAAAATTATCGTTAGTCTTGCGGTGATGAGTCTTTTCCATACGGTAAAAGGAGGTGTCGTTCTCTTTTACATTATTGACAACAGGTGTCAGCCCGTCAATAAAGGTGCGGTACGAGGTGCGGCTTGAATACACCACATCGCTGTCAAGGGAGTCCATATTCAGCATACCGGCACCGAACATTTCCGCCCCCACCAGCACGGCAAGCACCAAAGTGCCCGTGCGTCGCACGCTTTCCTTTGAAAAGGTCACGGCTCGCAGAACGCCCAGATATACCGCGATGATTGCCACAGACAGCCATATCATTGAAAAAGTCCGCACATTGCTGCTATCCTTCAGCACCTTCTGAATGATTATAAGCAGAGCGCACAGTATAGCTCCCGAGCATACCGCCTTGCGGTAGCCTATATCGGACAGCCTCTCAAAGGCCTTGTAAGCCAGCAGCACCATAAAGAAGCACATCATAAAGCTGTATCTGTAATTCAGCCAGTTGGGGCGCTGCATACCGTGCCATATAAGATCCAGAGTGGAAACATTGAAAGAAACGAGGAAAAAGGCGAGAAGCAGACCGGAGGAGATTTTCTCGCGGGTTTTGACATGGGGCGCGAGAAAATACAGGGGAAGAAGCACAAGGGTAAGGGTTCCCGAATACAGGAAGGGAAGTCCCTCGGGGCGCACCGTGTCGTAGGAGCCGATAAACAGCTTCGTCACCATGTCAAGCCAGTCAAACTTCTGACTTGGCGTAAAATTGGGGTTGGAAAATGTGGTTTTTCCGAAAGTAAGGGAATAGTAGGTGCAGAAAAGCAGCACACCGCAGATCATTACGGCGGAGAGGGAATACAGCGCCATTCTGCCGCCGGACTTAATAAAATGTTTTTTCTCTCCCAAGGGATTGCGCTCTTCGGGAGTTCTTGAAAAATAAGCGTAGAAGAAATATACGGCGCAGAAAATGCACATCATATAGCCGATGTAGAAATTTGACCACACGGCGCATACCAGGGCAAAGACATACATTTTGAATTTGCCGAAGCGGATAAGGTTTTCTATGCCCAGCATGATTATGGGCATAAGAATCATATTGTCTATCCACATGGTGTTGTGCTGCATTACCACCGCGTAGGCGCACAATGCGTACATTGTGGAAAAGATAACTGCAGCCGTGGGATTTCTCTTTTTGCGCGTTGCATCAAGGTAGATGCCGAAGGTAAGTCCGCAGCTTCCCGTTTTCAGAAGAAACATAAGAAGCAGGGCTTCGGTTATCATGGATTTGGGAAACAGCGCTACAATAAATGAAAAGGGACTTGCCAGATAGTAGGCGTAAATTCCCGTAAACTCTCCGCCCAAAGCTCTTTTGAATGAATAAAGGAAACTGCCGTCACCGCGCAGTATATCGCGCAGCCCCTCAAAGAAGTAGACATACTGACCGTTGAGGTCAAGCACCAGAACGGACTCCTGACCGAAAGGGAACACCTGACGGCAGATATACATAAGCCACATAATGAGCATGGGAACGGCAAAGCACAAAAGCAGATATTTCTGCCGGCGGCGAAAAGTATTATATCGCGCCCGAAGACCCGTCCGCGGAGCCAGGGGCGTTTCAAAGTCCGCTTTGCGGCAGCAGCGGCGCGCAAAAAAGCCGGCGATACGCCCCGGTGCGCCGCCCTTTTTACTGTTTGTATTTTCCGAAACCTGAGTCATATATTAAAAGTGCCTTTCGCTGAATATGCGGAATAAAGTGATTTTGAAAAGTGCGAAAAAGGGTGAAAGATTTCAGGCGTCCGATGCATCAGGTGCGGGATGCTCTATCTTTTTGATACACTTTTCCAGCTTTTCGCGGGGCATGGTAATATCCCTGCCGCAGCCTCTGCAGACTATACGCACATCGCTGCCGACGCGCAGAACGGTGTAATGCTTTTCGCCGCAGGGATGGGGCTTTTTCATTTCAAGCACATCCCCGACGCAGATTTTGGGTATGACCGCCATATGCTTCCTCCCGCAGATTTTTACGGCAAATATGTCTGTGCCGATAACCATATTATTCTATCTTACAGTATACCACATTCAGCCTGCGATGTAAAGAAATATCGACAATTATTCTTCATATTATATGTGTGAAAATACTGATACACGGGAATCTGATTTGATTATTGAAACCGTATTGATGAATCTTTCAATAGACAGCCGACCTGTAGCACAAATAGCAGAAAATTTCTCCCTGTTTTGCTCAAAAAGTCCGTACCGAAGCGTTTCGGAAATTCCGCCGACAAAATTCGACGCTGATTTTGAGCGATTTTTGCTCATTTTTGCCCGTTTTTCGCCCTGCAATTTTTCGGGAATTTTGTCGATAAATTCATAAAAATTCAAAATCAACGAATAAGTATACAAATTCAGATTTGATTATTAGCTTATATAAATGAAGTTAGAAGATTCGAAGGGACTGCTGTCCCGTCAGCAGTCCCTCCGAGCCACCCTGCCCGGCTA
>JBJDYY010000004.1:0-7043 GCA_051867715.1 Candidatus Avispirillum sp. | reverse complement strand
GAGGCGCTGGGAGACAGCCCCGACTATATCAAGGGTCTCCACGCAAAGGCTGACCTTGACGAGGAAAACCGCTATATCGTTCACTTCCCTCAGGACAACACCATTATGTCCGTAAACTCCGGCTACGGCGGAAACGTACTGCTTGGCAAGAAGTGCTTCGCACTCCGTATTGCTTCCTATCTGGGACGCAAAGAGGGCTGGATGGCTGAGCATATGCTCATCCTCGGTTTGGAGTATCCCGACGGCGAGATTAAGTATATCTCCGCAGCGTTCCCCTCTGCATGCGGCAAGACCAACCTTGCAATGCTCATTCCTCCGGAGTACTTCAGAAAGAAGGGATACAAGGTCTGGTGCGTCGGCGATGACATCGCATGGCTGAGAGTGGGCAAGGACGGCAGACTTTGGGCTGTCAACCCCGAGAACGGCTTCTTCGGAGTTGCTCCCGGAACTAACGAGCATTCCAACCCCAACGCTCTGGCAACTACCAAGCGCGATACCATATTCACCAATGTTTGCCACGACCTTGACAACAACACCGTTTGGTGGGAAGGCCTCAACGACAATCCTCCTAAGAACGCTCTCAACTGGAGAGGCGAAAAGTGGGATTACACCAAGTATGACAAAAACGACAAGGTGGGCACAAGCGGCGCGCATCCCAACTCCAGATTTACCGCTATGGCTAAGAACTGCCCCTGCGTTTCCTCTGAGTTTGACAGCCTGACCGGTGTGCCGATCAGCGCAATCATCTTCGGCGGACGCCGCGCAAAGACTGCTCCCCTGGTATATCAGTCCTTCAACTGGCAGCACGGTACTTTCGTCGGCTCCATTATGGCCAGCGAGACCACCGCAGCAGCTTCCGGTGCAGTGGGCGTAGTTCGCCGCGACCCCATGGCAATGCGTCCTTTCGTAGGCTACAATATGGGCGACTACTGGAAGCATTGGCTTGAGATGGGCAAGATCATTCCCAACGCACCCAAGATTTTCCATGTAAACTGGTTCCGCACCGATGACGAAGGCCACTTCATTTGGCCCGGCTTCGGCGATAATATGAGAGTTCTGCTGTGGATCCTTGACCGCTGTGAGGGCAAGGCTGATGCTGTTGAGACTCCTATCGGTTATGTTCCCAATGCCGAGGACATCAACATCGAAGGTCTTGACATTTCCCGCGACACCATCAGAGACCTGCTTACCGTTGACAAGGAAGCATGGCTTGCAGATGTGGAGAACATCAAGGAGTTCTACAAGCTGGTAGGCGATCATGTTCCCGCAGAAATGTACGACGAGCTTGCAGCTCTTGAAGCAAGACTCAGCAAATAATCGAATAGATATTCAAACAGCACCCCGCATGGGGTGCTGCTATTTTTGTATTATCAGTATTTTTTGAAGTAGTCAATTACTTCGCCATCACGATTTATTGTGATAACATAAATATTGTTATTCTCATTTACAATATCAAATGTACATATACCATCCTTGAAATATATATTCAGATATCCGTCGCTGCCACAATTATTTGTAATATCAGTTTTGTACGACGATATTTTTTCATCTATCTGCCCGTTAACAGTAAAGAAAGATACAGTAGGATAATTACTCTCTCCGATGCAAACAGCAAAAAGCCCCTCACAGATATTTGAAAAATTTGATACAAACCCATTTATTGAAATGGTGCTGGTATTCATATCTGATGTATCCAATATTACAAAATCCGATTTTTCCTCATATCTTACCCATGATATAATTATTTTATTGTCATTGTTATCACCGGGAACAGGTATTGAATATGGCGAAAAGTCTCCTGTTGAATAAGATAGGTTAGATACAGCATTATATACTATATACTTCCAATATGAACCTCCTCCTCCGGTAGTTCGAGGTAATCCCTGAAGGAAACATCCATTACCAATATAATATATTTTTAGCGCGTCTAATGACCTTGCATACCCTTTTTCAAATACAAAATCATTTGTTGGTTCAATTATCCATTGATTGTTTTTTACAAGCCCGAATTCTATATTTAGTCCTGTATAGTCTTCATATTCATTTGCACCCAATTCATAGAAGTCACCATTCTCAGAATATCCGCTCGCTAAAACTTTATCAAAAGAGTCGCTTATTCTTTCGTCCTGTTCTTCCGTTGAATCACTTTGTTCATCTTCTAATGTTATATAAACGTATACAGTATAATCGGTTTTCTCTTTAATTACATCAATACTTATCAAATTCTTTGACGGTAGTTCTTCAAAATAAGTGTTGTCCAACATTTTTATAACTCGTTCTACCGAATCACTCAAATTTGACTTAAATGTCATGGCAAAACTTGATTTTTCAAGAGTCTGTACCGCAACTAAGCTGGCACTGTCCGCAAGATCTTCAAAGGAAGTGCGAATTTCTTCTTTTGCAGAAGCAGAAAAAGGAGCATTCTCATCCAGCTCATCTATTTCATACAGAATTGCAGAAATGCACCAGTTTAATTCAGAAGCCTGAACCGGTATTTTATAACTGGTATCTTCGCCGGTATATTCAATACGTAAGTTGTCCCAAAACTCATCAAATGATGTTTTGAAGTATTGAAAAAGCGAATAAACCGTATCGAATCTGTTGTTCTCTTCATCACTGTATACATTGATGCTGTCATCCGGCCGGTTTACGCTGTTGCATGAACATAAGAACAAAATACCAATAGTCATAATCACAGATAAAACCGATCTGAATTTAATTTTCATAAACTATACCTCCGAAAACGAAAATTGCGGCCGTCAATATCAACTGCCGGTAAATACAAATTCTTTCTGCAAAAAACTGTACGGAATAACGCGAAACCATACACAATATCTCGACATAATCAGTATACGACTTCTTTGAGGAAAATTCAATATTCTTTAACAAATATTTCATTCTACATTTCAAACTACGACCAAAGTCCATGACTTATAGCCGCTACGAATACCCGAAGTGTGCTTTTTTCCGTGGAGTACAAATTACAACATCCGAACCCCTTGCGGAGTTCGGATGCGGTTAGTCTTGGCAATAACAAATTTTGCGTTTTGAGATAAGGAATTTGAACCTGCGCGTATTTGGCTAACTATATTTCTGTAATAATACAGCATAGTCGCCTTTATAATAAAAGGATTTACCGTTTTTGTTTTCTCCCGACTTAACTAATCCTAAATGTTCCAATACACCTTGTGATTTGTAATTGCTTTTACTTGAGTAGGCTTCTACATGCTTAATGTTTTTGGGCAGTTTTTTAATTAACCAAGAATACAAAAGTTGAAATAATCCGGTGCCTTGGCAGTCTTTTCTGATTTGTATATCTTCCATCATAAAAGAATCGAAACAGACAGAATACTGAAAATAACCTATCAAATCATTATCAGCAAACATTAAAACTATTTGCCGAGGTTCTTTTTGAATTGAAGAAGTTACATTTGACAACCATTCTTTTTTATCATATTCATAGGTGTTACCTGTCGGAGCAATGATGCTCATATTTGAATAAAGAATATCAAATAAACATGGAAGTATATCTTCGATATTTTGTTTATCTGCATATTTAAATTCATATGTCGCTAACTGTTTCATTTGTATCACCTCCGGAAGCATTACAGATAGGTTAAAAAACATTATAAAGAGAGTGATGTCCGTCATCTGCAATTCTCTTTAGTTCTTTTAATTCATTTACCGTTAATCCTGTATCTTCTCTTAATTCCCGGATGGCTCCCATTAAGGGATTTTCTCCCTTCAGTACGGAACCGCCTATTGTCGTATGCATCCCACAATTCAGACATAATATACCTCCGCATATTCCGATTGATTAAGGATGAATATACCTCATAATTATAAAAAGACAAAACAGCACAATAGTTATAATACACATGGTATCAAAACTATTGTGCTTTTTTGGTCTGAGTGACTGGACTTGAACCAGCGGCCTCTACCACCCCAAGGTAGCGCGCTACCATCTGCGCCACACCCAGATATTTTGTATTTCTTCAACGCTTTAGTATTATATCACAGAGTGCTCCTTATGTCAAGAAAATGTCAAGAAAAGTTAATATGAAATAATCGTCAATTTTTGCCGCAAAATATGTGCAGTTTGCATAATCTGCCATGTATTCTGCGCAAATCTCGCAACATAATAATAAAGGAATATGAAAGTATTCTCCGCATGGCATTCGGCTCACCGCTAAACGGTAGGCAGTTTTCCGTACGGGCGCTTTATGCGCATATAATCGGTCGCCCGTTTTTGCATGGGCATTGCAGACGGACAACCGAAAAAATGATTTCGCGAGGCAATGGAAAAGTTATGGAAAAAAAGTCAAATCACTGCATCGCCTGCTCTGTTCATCAGTGTGCCAACAACTCCGGCGAGGGTTACTGCGCACTTGAAAAGATACAGGTAGGTACTCACGAGCAAAATCCTACTGTTATTCAGTGTACCGACTGCGAATCCTTCGTGTTGGGCAACCGGAACTGCAAGGACTGTCATTTCTGACGGTACGGTTCGATAGTGTAGGAAGAAAAAAGCCGCCTCGGCGGCTTTTTTCCTATTCTTTTATTGACATAAGCCTTACAATCTGCTACCATTCAAGCATAGGAAAAACGGGAGGTACATATGGGTACTGACGCTCTTTCAAATACAGAAGCGCTTTGCCGGCGCGGGATTTATGAAAATACGGCAGCAAAAGCGCTGCCGCAGACCGCTGTTGCAGATGCAATTACGGCTCATATGAGCGGCGGCGGTACACGCCGCAGACGTGTGCTGGTTTACGGACTTGACGGTGTGCGGGCGGACTGCTGCCCCGCGGCGTTACAGAACGGCGGCACTGCCTATATTGCCTCTATGGGTACAAATCTGTTAAGCTACGCGGGAGGAGACCCCAAGCACCCCGAAACTCTGCAAAAAACCTGCACATGGCAAGGCTGGGCTTCTATTCTCACGGGAAAATGGGGAATCGAGAACGGTGTTGTGGAGTTTACCACTCTGCGGCGCGACTGCCCTACTGCCCTTTTGAAGCTTGCAAGACTGGGTATGCGGTGCAGCTTTATTGTTGTATGGCCTGATCATTTCAGCGTGACATATAAAGACGAGATAGAGATGGCAAGGACGGAAAAAATTGATTTGTCTCATATACTCGCCCCGGACGAAGACGCTTTATATTCATCTGTAATCGAAAGAATCGACGGCGGGGACGATGTGATTTTTGCAATTGTGGACAGCACTGATCACATGGGGCACTCTACCGGTTTTTCTCCCGACAATCCTGCCTATACGCAGGAAATTGAAAAGCGGGATATGCAGGCGCTTCAGGCTATCCGCCACATTGAAGGCAGGCGGGAATTTGCAGATGAGGACTGGCTGTTTATTATCACAACCGACCACGGCGGTCATGAAATGACTCATTTCGGTCAGAGTCCCGAGGATAAACTGACATTTATTGCTTCAAATAAAAAAGAGTACTTCTTAAAATGATAAGAAAAAGCGGCGGATTTCCGCCGCTTTTTCTTATTTCAGTTCGTACAGCTTTGTAAACTTGTCTTCAAGATAATCAAGGTAGTAGTCGGGATTAAGGCTTTCACCGGTGATTTTTCTTATCCACTCGTCGGGAGTTGATATGGAAGCTATGCTGAACACATTCTTTATAAGCCAATCGGACACGGCTTTAAGATTTCCGCGCTCCACCTCGGCGAAAACATCCATATCCTTTTCCATTGTCCTGAGTATCTGTACGCCGTAGGCGCTGCCCAGGGCATAGGACGGGAAATAGCCGTAGCCGCCTGTCCAATGCACATCCTGAAGGCATCCCTGCGCGTCATCGGGTACATCCAGACCAAGGTATTCCTTGTATTTCTTATTCCACAGCTCCGGCACCTCGTCAACGGTAATATCACCGTTGACAAACGCTTTTTCAAGCTCGTATCGGATCATTATGTGAGTTGAATAATTGAGTTCGTCGGACTCGGTGCGCAATAATCCCGGACGGGCGATATTCACCGCCTCGTACAGCTCGCGCTCACTTATATCTTTGAAAATATCCCCGGTCGCC
This sequence comes from Candidatus Avispirillum sp., assembly GCA_051867715.1. GTDB lineage: Bacteria > Bacillota > Clostridia > Oscillospirales > CAG-272 > Avispirillum. The sequence goes on along the minus strand of JBJDYY010000004.1, from coordinate 993 downwards.
TCTATAAGGTGAGGATATATGAAGTGAATAAACGCCTCGCTCCTGCCGATTATGTTTTCAAAAAAGCGGGATATACATTCGTGCATTCCGTTTGACATGGAGTCGGCAATATGATTCTCATAAAACTCCTGCGGCTCGTTCTGCATAAACAAAGCGTGTCCGCCTTCGTGGAGAGTCGAGAAAATATTCGAAATAAAGTTTTCTTCGTAGTAGTGGGTGGTTACTCTTACATCATGGGCGCCGAAATTGGTGGTAAATGGATGCTCGGAGGTAGACAGTACCAGTGCTTCGGGTCGAAGTCCTTCTATTTTCAAAAGGCGGCGCGAAAACTCCTCCTGAAGAGAAACGGGACATTTTCTCGTGAGAAAATCGTCGCGAATTGGCTTGCCCTCTTCCACGACACGTTTGCTGAGCGGTACTATCCGCTTTCTGAGCTGCTCAAAGAAAGCATCAAGCTGTTTTATGCTGCCGTCCTTTTCATAGTCGTCAAGCAAAGCATCGTACACGGTAGCGGGGCGCATGTCGCGCTTTTCCACCATCTCCCGCGTAAAGTCAACAACCTCCTTGAAGCTGTCGCGGAAGACGCTGAAATCCTTCTCTTTTTTCGCGCTTATCCAGCGGCTGAAAGCCTTGTTTGAGGCAAGATTGAATCTGTATACAAAATCCTCGTCAAGGTTTTTCTCCTTTTCCCATTCCTCATACAGCTTATCAACGGTCTTTTTCTGAAGCAGGGTAAGGTCAGCGTTATCCTCGTGCAGTTCGCGCACAAGGGCGGCATACTTTTGGGAATGGGTCAGCTCAAAGTGCTTTTTGGAAAGAAACGCTATGTCTTCCCCTGCTCTGTCCATTCCCTCCTCGGGAGCTACGGTCTGCATATCGAAATCCATTTTGCCGATGGCTCTTGCGTATATTTCAGCTTCGTCAAGGATTTTGAACAGCTCCTGAATTTTTTCTGTATTGTTCATTTCCGTCTAATAACCTTTCTTTAATATT
>JBJDYY010000003.1:0-7086 GCA_051867715.1 Candidatus Avispirillum sp. | reverse complement strand
CGATGGTAAGCTTTCTGCCGGTGCGTCTTGCCGCTTCGCACATACGGGCGGCGTCAGAGGCGGTTTTGGCCATGGGTTTTTCGCACATAACGTCTTTTCCGGCTTCAAGGGCGTCAATGGTAATGTCTGCGTGCTCGCGGTTGGGAGTAAGCACGTGTACCACATCAATATCCGCGATTTTCAGAAGTTCCTTGTAGTCCGTAAATACGGCGGCTCCGGGTACGCCGTATTTTTCGGCGGCGGTACGCGCTCTTTCCTCAATAAGGTCGCAGAAAGCCACAAGCTCAACGCCGTCAACATTCGAAAGTGAGGGGAGATGCTTGCCGTTTGCGATGCCTCCGCAGCCGATAATGCCTATTTTCACCGTTTTTTCCATATAAAAAGCCTCGTTTTCTGCCCGAAAAGGGCATTATTTTCACTTAAATTATAGCATTTTAAGTATATTTATGCTATGATATATTTACAAAGAAATATGACTATTTTGTCATGCGCAAAAATCAAAGGGGGAGGGCGCGCCGTGGAAAACGAAAGCGGATATTACGAGGAGCCGAGGACGAGAAAATACGGAGCGTGGGGATGTCAGATATTTTATCAGGAGGCTTTTCCGAAGACCGTCAGTGCCGCCGCTCACACCCACGACATACTGGAGCTTATCCGCGTTGAAGAGGGAAGCTTTCACGCTGTGGTCAACGGCAGGGAATACTATCTGGAAAAAGGCTCGGAAATTCTGTTCTGTTCAAGGGAAATACACCGCATATACGCGGGAGAATGCGAAAAAAACGGGTACTATGTTATAAAAATAGACCCGTCGGTGCTGTACGATTACGCTTTGGGCGACTCAAATCACAAGTATATTCTGCCCTTTGCCTACCACAGGGAGGGGCGCAAATGCTTTTTCACCCGTCAGGAGGCGCTGGAGGCAGGCATCGGTCAGAAAACCGACGCGATTATCTGCGAGTGGAAGGGCGGTAAATACGCCTCGGAGCTTATGCTGGTTTCCGAGTGTATGGGTCTGCTTGTTTCTTTTCTGCGCTACTGGAACGAAAGCGGGGAAGAGGCCGACGCACCGGATGCGGACGCCTGCGAGCTTATATACAAAGCGCTTGAATATATCCATAAGAATTTCTGCCGCGACATAACGGCGGCGGACTGCTGCCGCTATGTGGGACTGAGTTACAGCTATTTCTCGCGCCTGTTCAAAAAGGTGGTGGGCAAGGGCTTCAGCGAATATGTAAATTATTTGCGCTGCAGCCGTGCGGAAAAGCTGCTGCTTACAACAGGAAAATCCGTCTCGGAAATCTCCGCGGAATGCGGTTTCAGCGACACGGGATATTTTATTCAACGGTTCAAAAAGGAAAGAGGCGTCACGCCCGCCTGTCTCAGACGGCGGCTCGGTACTGCGGACACAGACGGCGGTTTGTAAGTCCGTATGCAGCTTAGCTGATGAAAATTATATATCCGCTGCCTGCGCAAAACGGACGGTTTCGGAGAATTTTGCAAAAAAATATGTACAAAACGCAAATTGTGTGTTATAATTGACTGAATAATAATAAGCAAGGATTGTATCCATGGAAGATAAGAGCTTCAAAAAGAAGCCTCGGGAAAACGCCCGCAGGGGAAAACAGGGCTATGCGGTTGGCGGCTCTGCACCGACATATTCGGGCAGAGGACGCGGAGAACAAAGCAAGCGCGCAGACGGTGCCAGACACCGTCAGACGCCGAAAAGCAAAGCGCGGGAAGTACAGCGCGACGGAGAAGTGTACTGCTCTGACAACAGCCTATGCGGCGTCTCCGACGGCAATGCTGAGGTTGGCGATGACAGCTACTGCGGCATAGTGGCAGGACGAAACTCGGTGCGGGAGCTGCTGCGAAGCGGTCGCAGCATTGACAAGCTGTTTGTCCGTGCAGGCGACAGAGAGGGCTCCGTTACCGTATTGGTGGCAGAGGCGCTTAAAAGGAAAATACCCGTAGTGGAGGCGACGCAGGAAAAGCTTGACTCCCTTTCCGGCGGAGTCAACCATCAGGGCGTGGTAGCCATGGCGGCTCAGAAAGAATATACCGACATTGACTCGGTGCTTGCCGCCGCCGCAGAAAAAGGTGAAAAGCCGCTTATAGTTATAGCCGACGGCATTGAGGACCCTCACAATATGGGCGCGCTTATAAGATGCGCCGAGTGTTCGGGGGCTCACGGCGTTGTAATACCCAAGCGGCGTTCCTGCGGCATTACCCCCGTAGTTGTCAAGGCGTCAGCGGGTGCAATAGAGCATATGGCCGTAGTCAAGGTAGCGAATATCGCCCAGACCGTGGAGTCTCTGAAGAAAAAAGGACTGTGGGTATTTGCCTCCGAGGCGGGAGGCGCCGACTTTTACGAGGCGGATTTCAATGTTCCCGCCGCAATTGTATTCGGCAGCGAGGGAGAGGGAATCAGCAGGAACGTCAAGGACAAATGCGATTTTCTCATATCCATTCCCATGTACGGCAAGGTCAATTCTCTGAATGTTTCCACCGCCGCCTCCGTAATACTTTCAAGGGCTGCGAGAATGCAGAGAGGCGCTTCGGCGCAGTAAAGCAAATTAGACGCGAAATTCCAAAGGAAGGAATGTACCGGTATGTCTGATAATAAAGAAAACAAGAATATAACGGCAAAGGATTTGCTGGAGCGCCTTTCAAAGCAGAAAGGCGAGGAATCCCGGCGCGACGCTCCCACTTATTCGGACTTTCTGAAAAAGCGTGAGGAAAACGAAGCAGAACCTGCTCCCGCAGAGCCCGCGGAGACCGAAACGCCCGAGGCGGAGGCTCCCGCCGAGTACGAAGAAGCGGACAACGCAGAAGCGGCAGAGGAGTACGGTGAAGCGTGGAGATTTATTGACGGCGATGCGGAGGGGTATGGCACAGAGTTCGCGGAAGATACCTACGCTGAGACTGCTGAGCCTGCCGAATACGCAGAGCCTACCGAATACGCTGAGCCTGAAATGAGCGAAGCGTTTGCCGACGAGCCCTATGCAGATCCGGCAGCAGAGCAGGAACCGGAAGACTTTGCTGATGAGGAGCCTGCCGGAGACGACATATATCCCGACGACGGCTTTGCGCCCGAGGAGGGCGCCGACGGCGGATATGACGAATATGCAGACTATGCGCCGCAGGACGGGGAGGACTATTCGGATTATGCTCCGGAACAGCCCATAGACTTTGACGGCTTTGACCCCGCGGCTGATACATATACCGAGCAGTACGGTGAGAAGTACGGTGAGCAATACAACGAGCAGTACAGACAGCAGTACGGCGAGGACGCCCCTCATGAGGAATACGGTGATATTATTCCCGACGACGATTTCTTCGACAATGACCCCATTGAGGACGAGCCCGAGGAAGAAGAGAGCGCGGTACCGGAGCCTCAGGAGGAGTACGACGAGACTCGGGACTTTGAAAATCTCGTGGCGGAGGTCACGGGAGACAGCGGCGACGAGCTTGACGAAAAGGATATAAGCCTTATGGTCGCTCTGGGTATGGAGGACGAACTTGCCAAAAGCGTGGGCAGCGAAACCGCGACCCAGATGACGGACGATTACGTGGCAGACCAGGAGGAGTGGGTTGACCGAACTCACCGCTTCGGCTCCGACGAATATACGGACCCTGCGGAAAACGGCGAGATTGCGGATAAATACCGTAGACGTAACCGCATCGCGTTCTGGGAAATGATAGCCTGCTTTGCGGTGGCGCTGGTGCTGCTTATTTTTGAAAACCTGCCCATTCCCATTATCGGCTATCAGCCCTCAGGCGCACTTGACCCGCTGTACTATCCGGTGGTGTACCTGATGTTCGATTTGCAGTTTGTAATGATAGGCGCGGCGCTTACGGTGAGACAGCTCGGACGCGGTCTTGCGGGACTTGTTAAGTTCAAGCCGTGCGTTGAGACCGTCCCCGCCGTTATGGCTCTCGTTTCAATAGTTGTTACTGTTATAACCGCATACAACGCGGTGCCCGGAGTGGAGCCGAAGGTGTTCAATTTCCCCACGGTGCTGTGCTTCTTGCTGGCGGCAATCAGCGAGTATATGACGGTGCGCAGGGAAATATTCAGCTTCAACATCGTTTCTTCCAAAAAACCGAAATATGTAATGCGCCGTCTGTCCACCAGAGACTCCGTGCTTGAGAGCGAGGCTGCGGCAGATATTGACTCCGCCGTTGCGGACGAAGGCGATATTATAAAAATCCAGAAAACGGACTTTGTGGACGGCTATTTCTGGCGTACCCGCAACCGTGGCACTCAGGGACGCTCCTATGTGGGACTGGCTATGGTCATTTCCTTTGCCCTGGCAATTCTTGCGGGCATATACGCGGGCGTCAGCGGCAAGGAATCTCCGCTGCCCGTAGCTTTCGCTGTGCTCAGCGCCGCAATGCCTTCGTCTATGGTCATACTGGGCTGTTATCCTTTCTACCGCGCAAACCGTCAGGCTTACGAAAACGACAGTACCATAATCGGCGAGGGCAGTGTTGAGGAGTACTCCGGAGTGGGAGTAATATCATTTGACGATGTAAATGTGTTCCCCTCCAATACGGTAAAGGTCAGAAATGTGCGCCTCTTCAATAACTGCCGTATAGACAAGGTGCTGTATTACGCGGCAAGCGTTTTTTCCGCCACCGGCGGTCCCCTTGCGGATGTGTTCGAGGTGGCGACCATGGAAACGGGACACTCCGAAAATGTGGAGGTGCTTGAGACAGGCGCCGGCTATATAGAGGCTACCGTAAACGGCAGAAGCATTATGTTCGGAAGCGCCGCGGCGCTTTCCCGCCTCGGCATTATCCTGCCGGAGGAGGTTGTCAGCGAAAACACCGAGCTTCCCGTTGACTGCACGGTCATGTATATGATATATCAGCGCAAGCTGGTGGCAAAGATGATTGTGAATTATGTCATTGATCCCGATTTCGAGTACATACTGAAGCAGCTTACGGGCAGCGGTATGTGCGTCTGCGTCAAGACCTTTGACCCCAATATCGACGAGGATATGATATACCGTCAGATAAGGTCGGGCAAATACTCCCTGCGTGTTATAAAATATAAGAACACGGAGGAAATCACCAAGTATTCCCGCCGTGCAGAGGGCGGTGTAGTGTCACGCGGCACCACAAAGAGCCTGCTTCACACCGTGTCGAGCTGCGACAGAATACTGAGCGCACAGAAAACGGGATTTGTTATGGGTATTATTGCCGCAATACTCAGCGCGGTTATTATGGGCGTCGTGCTTATAGCCGGTTCCTTCGGCTCCATGTACAGCCTGTATATTGCGCTGTGCCAGCTGTTCTGGCTGATTCCGGTGATAATCACCACAAAACTGATAGTAAGATAACAAAAAGGAGAAAGGGCGGAGAACTCTCCGCCCTTATCTGTGTAATGAGAGAAGATATAAAGAGCTTTCTTGCAGATGTTCGAAAGCCTGGCCGCTATACGGGCGGAGAGCCGGGCAGCGTGTATAAAGACAAGGAAAAAACGGCGCTGCGCGTAGCGTTTTGCTTTCCCGATACCTATGAGATAGGTATGTCCAATCTGGGACTCAGAATACTGTGCGGCGTGCTTAATCAGCTTGACAGAGTATGGTGCGAGCGCGTTTTTGCACCCTGGACGGATATGGAGGAGGAAATGCGCCGCCGGAAGGTGCCTCTTTACGCCCATGAGTCCGGCGACGAGCTGAAAGCCTTTGACATTGTGGCGTTCACTCTGCAGTACGAGCTTTGCTATACCACGGCGCTGAATATGCTTGATCTTGCGGGCATACCCCTTCGCGCCGAGGACAGGGGAGAGGAATACCCCGTTATTCTGGCGGGCGGTCCCTGCTCCTACAACCCGGAGCCTATGGCGGACTTTGTGGATATTTTCTCAATCGGAGAGGGCGAGGAGGCTCTCCCCGAGCTTGCAAATCTGTATATAAAGATGAAGGACGAGGGCACCTATACTAAAAAGGCGTTTCTTAGGGAAGCGTCCCATCTTGAGGGCTTCTATGTTCCGTCTCTCTACGATGTGGAGTATAAGGAAAACGGTGCGGTGGCTTCTATCACGCCCAAATATCCCGATGTCCCAGCAAAAGTCAGAAAGCGTATCATTGCCGACCTTGATAAGGTGTATGTTCCCACCGATCCCGTGCTTCCCGTCATCGAGACCGTACATGACCGCATTACCCTTGAGGTGTTCCGCGGCTGTATAAGAGGCTGCCGCTTCTGTCAGGCGGGCTTTGTAACCCGTCCCGTCAGAGAAAAGAGCCCCGACGTGCTGTGCAAACAGGCAAGGGAGATAGCCGACAACTCAGGCTATGACGAAATATCTATGTGCTGTCTGTCCATTTCAGACTATTCCAAGGTCAATACCTTTACGGATAAGCTGCTTGAATGGACTGACGACGAAAGAATTAACCTGTCCCTGCCGTCTCTGCGCGCCGACAGCTTCACCGAGGAGCTTATGGCGAAAATATCAACGGTGCGCTCAAGCACCCTGACCTTTGCGCCCGAGGCGGGCAGTCAGCGCCTTCGTGATGTTATAAATAAGAACGTGACCGAGGAAGATATACTGCGCGCCGCCGGAGTGGCGTTCAGGGCGGGAAAAAATCAGGTAAAGCTGTATTTTATGAACGGTCTGCCCTTTGAGACCGACGAGGATATAAAGGGAATAGCCGCCCTTGCCAAAAGCGTTGTGGACGAGTATTACAAAGTCTCGGGCGGACGGGGAAAGAGAAGCGTGCAGGTCACCCTCAGCGTTGCCTGCTTTATTCCAAAGCCCTTTACCCCGTTCCAGTGGGAGCGGCAGAATACCGCTGAGGAGCTTGAGAAAAAGCAGCGCCTGCTTATGTCGGAAATAACGGACAGGCGTATAAAATATAACTACCACGACGCAAAAGTCAGCCGTCTGGAGGCGGTGTTTGCACGCGGCTCAAGGCGCCTGTCAGCCGCCCTTGAGGAGGCGGTGAAGCGCGGAATACGCTTTGACGCCTGGGAGGAAATGTTTGACTACGACAAGTGGATGGAGGTTTTTGAAAGTACAGGCATAGACCCTGCCTTCTACGCTAACAGGGAGATACCCGAGGACGAGGTGCTGCCTTG
>JBJDYY010000002.1:0-7087 GCA_051867715.1 Candidatus Avispirillum sp. | reverse complement strand
AGCCGGGCAGGGTGGCTCGGAGGGACTGCTGCCGGGACAGCAGTCCCTTCGAAAATCCTCTCTCAATTTCTATCAGCTAATATCAAGTCTGAATTCTTAAAAACACTTCAATTTCGTAAACCTTGCCTTCTGTGAGTAGCTTCAAGTCTGCTATCAACACGCTCCAAAGCTTTGCTATATGTTTGTCGCGAAACTTGAAGTTTAGGCTAACGGGACAAGCTCTCTACACTTCGTCGAATGTGTTGTGCTCTTTCAACGTAGCGCTCTGATGTTCTTACGTGTCGAGAAGAGGGGAGAGATTCTAAAGAGAGGGGAGAAGATACATCGTCTCCCCTCTCTTTAGCCGGGCAGGGTGGCTCGGAGGGACTGCTGCCGGGACAGCAGTCCCTTCGAATATTTCTCTCTCCATTTCTGTCAACTAATAATCAAATCTGAATTTGATAAATCTCTTGACCGAATTGTTAGCCATCTTTTCTGATACCGAAAGCACTCTCAAAAACGCACTTGCCGCTGTTCATATCAAGGGTTCGGAAAAGCACTTTCAGCTCATTTTCGTCGGTTTCAACCGCAGCCCATGCAACCTCGCCGCTGCCGGTTTCCCGCATTTCCCGAAAAGGCGCCCTTTGCTCCGGCGTCATTTCGCACTCAATGCCTCTGTTCTGATGCCCCGCGCAGGCAGGCTCAAAATGTATTGGACCCGCGGCGCCGCAAAACAGCTCCGCGCTACGCCCGAGAAACTCTCCCACAACCGTGCTTGCATCCGTTTGGGGAAGCCCGTCGGCGCCTATGGGATAGGTGCGGGCAAACATATGGTCATGACCGCATATTACAAGATCTGCGCCGTACTCCGAAAACAAGGGGGAAAGCTGGGCGCGCAGCTCCAGACAGGGAATATCCAGCCGTTCCATAGTGCCGTATTTCCCCGGAGAGAACAGCGGGTTGTGGATAATAACAATCTTCCAGCGCTTGCGGCTGTCCCGAAGCTCACTCTTTGCCCATTCAAACTGTGAATTTGTAAGTCTTCCGCCAGTTATGTTGTAGTCCCCGGAGTTCAGCATAAGTATGAGAGCATTGCCGCGCTCGACGGAATAGTATATCCCGTCATCGGTATCCTGCGGGGGCAGTGCCATGTGAAAGTGGCTGTAAAACGAACCGCTTACGCCGCGCAAATATCCTTTCCAGTAGTCATGGTTGCCGGTGGCGACCGCCATGGGGTACGAGCGGGTGTGGGCAGCGGTATTGGAAAGCATTTTACTCCAATGATCGGGGGAAACGCAGGTCTCAACTATGTCTCCGCCGTGGACGATAAAGCCGTACTGCGGAAACACTTTGTCCGCGTCGCACAGAAGATTTTCCCACCAGCCGCCTACGGTATTTGTGTCCTGTGTGTCCGTAAAAACGGCAAAGGCGGTGTGATTCGGAGAGTCCTCCGGCACATGAAGTATTGCCGCCTCGGAGTACACTCCGCTTTTGTCTCCTACCTGATACAGCACCTGCTGCCCGGGTTTGAAATCGGGGGTTACGGCATAGTTTTTATACCGTACCGCGTCATATGCCGCGCCGTTTTTAACCTCTCCGTAAACTGCATGGGCACGCTCAAACAGCGTATCGTCGGGATCGGTGTATCTCAGTACGGGTCGTCCTGCGGACTTCGTCTGCCATGTGATTCCGAAGCGTCCGCTGTGCTTTTCCAAAAAGGAGACCGTGATCGACTCGGGAGTAAAATCAGTCATTTTTGCTCTATTTCCTTATTTTTTCCTTGTAAAAATCCTGTATTCGAAGTCCGTGTATAACCCGCCGCTGCGTATTTCTATATCAAGCAGCTCCTTGCCGCGGCAAAGGTATGGGGAAATGTAAAAATCGTCGTCGGCAAAGCCGAAAAATTTGTTTTCTCCCGGGCAGTTCCATACTCCGGCAAATTTTCCGTCCACATAGACCTCGGCGCCGCGGTTTGACTGGGTCTGGTCGTACAGACGGCGGATAACGACGCCGTCGTTATCGGGCAATATGCACGCCTTGAATATTACAGAGCCGCCCGCCGCTGTGCGGTATCCGCGGCGGCGCATAAGGGGCGCTCTCATATCGCTTTCTAGCCGTGCTTCGTGCGTGTATTTCTCACTTGCCGAAGCATCGGCGCCGTATGCGTGCAGCGCTTTTGAAGATTCGGACTCAAGGTCAATAATGTCGGTCTCAAAAAGGGAAGGCTCCTCTGAGCGGTAGGACAGGCAAAGGGTGGAGTAATCGGAATAGGTTTGGCAAACGGCGCCGTGCTGTATGTAAAGGCGTATGCCGTTCTCAAACTCAATGGGAGCGTCCAAAAACCAGCGGTAATATCCCGCGGGGGTCTTAAAGGCGCCCGGCAGGGTACTTCCGTTTTCCAAAAACACATCGTTTACGCAGCCTGCGCAGGGGGAGTCGAATTTGAAATTCGGCCAGTAGCAGGCAAGATACAGATCCTCCGTGCCCGTTCCGTTAATGCGGGGCGTTTTTGCACCGTTTATGTAAAAATGCTCGTTGCCCTCGCAGTACTGTCCGCCGATACAGGTCTGCACAAGTCCCACCACGCGGCCCCGTCCGCCGAATTCGCCGATTTTCCAATCACTGAAAAGCTGGGTTTTGCCGTTTTCGTATTCCGTGCAGAAATAACCTGCGGTGCTTTTGTCATATGGGTTGTCGGAGATCTTCAATGTGATTTTTGCCGAAATTTCCTCGCCGCTTTGGTTCACGATACAGCCTGCGGCGCTTTTCCAGAAGGGCATGGGCAGCATAAAGGTCATTATGCGCCGTCCGTTTTCAAGTCGGGAGGTGACCGGATAGGAGGCTATGTCCGTATTCCCCAGCGGCTGTGCGAACAAATGGCTGAGAGGAGCTGACACCTGACTTGCGCGCACTCCGTCCCAGTCCATATCAAGGTATATTTCATCAAGGCGGGTGTGTTCGTCCACTTCAAGAGTAAATTCACGGATAACTCCCGCGCCGTCGCGCTCCAGAAACGTGGTGTAACCTTTTTTCAGTGCAGTGTTTATTTCAACGCTTTCGCATTCCCGGGGAAACTCATACGGCTTTCCCTCAAAGGCGCGTCGCATATATGCGCTTCCGTCGGCGGCTTTTCCGGCTTCGCCGACTTTAACTGCGCAGTTTTCCTTGTGTTCACCGTCCGCATATGTTTCATATATTATATGGTAAAACAGCTTCTTTTCGCCCCTTGCGGCAATTTTCAGACCGCGCTCAAAGGGAATTTCAATAAAGCAGTTTCCCGCGTGACAGTCGTCCTCCTCATAGTGACCCCGCTCCTCAAAGGAGCAACCGACTCCGCTGAGCTCTTTTATGCCGCCGCAAAACAGGGCGCGGGCGGTAGTTGTCCGGCGGGGAGAGGTCTCGCCGTCAAAATAAAATTCAAGCGCAGTTTCATCACTTGTGACAGCCATCCATATGCTTTTAATACAGCCGCGCCCGCGCTCGTTAAAGAGGATGTACGCGCCGTCCTCCTCATAAAGATACTGCCCCCAATCGGCGTTTTCGTACTGTCTGTCAAAGCTTGACACCTGAAGCACCCTGCGGTGCGGGTCAAGAACGGGTAGGTTTGCAAGGTCAAAATATTCGTACATCGCGGAGTACCTCGTGTAATTCTTCGGGCGTTTTCCGCCCGCATAGTACCCTGACGCAGTCTGCCACGCACAGGTTGTTTTCACCATTATAGCCGCTGAAACCGACCCTTGTCAAGAAGTAAAAAAAAGCGGTAAAAAATTGTATAATATTTTATGTCGCTGTCTATTGAAAAGAGTCGATTTTTCGTGTAGAATAATAGTGTAAAAAGGATGCTGACCCACGGTACGGTCGGCAGCCTGTTTCTTTATTATATAAAATGTGTGTCGGCAGTGCTTTCGGTGCGTTTTTTGCTCCGGAGGCGGTTGGAAAGGTGTAGGTGTGAGATGTCGGTAAAGGGACGCTTGTCGGGAAAGTGTGCTGTTGCTTTTGTTTTGGTTGTAATTATGCTTTTTTCTGCGTTTTGTCTTGCCTCATGCTCCTCGGAAAAATCCGATATTCCGGAAATGAGCGGTCAGGCGGATATAGGCACTCACGACCATTCCAAGGATACTTCCGATGCTCCCGTGACCGACAGTAAACCCGATACGGATGCTCCCGTGACCGATACGCCGGAAACGGACGCACCTGTGACGGATGCACCTATTACCGACGCGCCTGTTACGGAGGCACCTGTAACGGACGTGCCGGAGCCTCAGACTCCCTCTAAGAATGACGGAACCGTCAGCTTCCCGGTGGGAAAGGGAAACCCCGCTGCTTTTGACAATTGTCTGTTTATCGGTGATTCCCGCACCATAGGTCTCAGCCAGTACGGAGATCTGGGAAAAGCTGATGTTTTCGCTACCAGAGGCATGAATGTTTTCCGCGTTTTCAAGGAAACGGTAGATGTGCCCGGACACGGAGCCGTAACTCTTGAAGGGCTGCTTTCGGGCGGCAGATATTCGAAAATATACATAATGCTGGGCATTAACGAAATAGGCTACAATGCCGACTCGGTGCTGAAAACTTATTCGAATGCCGTTAGCCGCATAAGGGAGCTTTGCCCCGGCGCAAAAATAGTTATTTGCGCAAATCTGCATATAGTATACACCCGCTCCGCCTCGGACAGTGTGTATAACAATACGGTACTGAACACCCTTAACGATGGAATGAAAGCCCTTGCAAACGGCAGCGATATTGTATATTTGGACGTAAATCCGCTGTTTGACGATGCAAACGGCGCTCTTCGCTCCGATATAACAGTGGACGATTTCCATCTCATTGGTCAGTATTACGCCGTGTGGAGTGCATGGCTGTCGGAAAATTCATAAGCTGTAGGTTATGTGCGCTCTCCCGGCGGAAACGGCAGCTTTTTACGATAATCACGAAAAAATGCGCTTTTTCAGCCGATGTTTTCGGCGAATGAGCGCATAATCGCGGTATTCAAGAGAGTTTGCACAAAAATCTTTACACATTTTTGTTGGATTTTATTCATAAAATATGCTACATTTTTTTCAAATGAATGGTATAATTGTATAAAGGTAAATGGGTAGGGGGTATTATGCCCTTTTGCACCATAAGGCAAAATATAAAGGAGGATGGGGCTGTACCCCGGTGCGGCGCCGCAGAGCGATGTTAGAACGGTTCTGGGAATACATTTCTCGCCATTTCAAAAGCGCATGGAAGAGTGTATTCTTCAATTTTAAGCAGTATTGCTGCTTCTTCGCTGCTATTTTCATTATCCAGATGCTGTACGGCATGATGGCTATCTCCGCCACCAACAACAATTCGGTGGCTTATCAGCAGATAGTCGAGGAGTACGATTATCACTATGTGATACGCAATCTTACTCAGGGTCAGTACAATTACCTTGAAGGCTACAAAAGAAGCCAGAACATGGGTATTCTGGACAAGAACAAGCAGCTTTATGTAATTGTCGATACGACGGAGAGATATAACGAAAGAGAAGGCAAGAATGTCTACGACGTTTATCTCCGCTTCGGCAAGGAGGGCGCTGACGCCGCTACGGTGCAGAAGTATTACAAGGAGTTCAAGCAGTTCTATGTAGATAAGCTGGCATCCCTTGAGCCTTCTTACGCATATCAGGATCCCAACCAGACGAACTTTTCGGTGGAAAATACACTGCTCCTTGACTATCAAAGCAGAGTGTCCGGCAATAACACCACTTTCTGGATCATAACGGCGCTGCTATTGGTACTGTCCGTATTCCTGCTGATGTCCATTTACAACATCAGAATGAATCAGTACAAGTTTACATACGGCGTATATATGACCTTCGGTGCGGACTTCAAGAAGCTGTTTGTCACGGCCTTCTGGGAGATGTTCGTGGTCATGATCGTGACCTTCATCCCCTCCGTGCTGGTATCCACCCTTGTGGTATGGCTTATTTACGCTCCCTCGGGCTTCAGCTTTGCATTCTCCGGCTGGGTATTCTTCAAGGTATTCGTATTCAGCCTGTTTGTAGTGCTTGCGGCTGTGTTTATGCCCATGAGAACAACCTCTGCCCGTCAGCCTATGTCGCTGATTATCACCGAGGACAACTCAAACCTGGTAACCTCTCCGAGAAAGTCCTTCAACCTTATGGGCAAGAAGTTCCCGGGCAACTACGAGATGTATTCTCTCTGGCGTTTCAGAAAGTATAACATCCAGCTGCTTACCACGGCAATCGTGTTCTGTGCCCTGTTTATATGCGGTCTGTATCTTGCAAATATTTACGACACCAATGTAAACTATCCCCGCCCTCAGTTCAATGTGACCATTGACCCCAACAATACCAACGCGGCTTACGACTATAAGCTCAGCAGCGATATTAAGAGCGTCAATGAGGAATTCAAAGAGGAATACGGGGAGGAGCTCAGCGAGTACGGCGAGGACTTTGCCGAAAACTTCGAAGCGCTGACATATATTGAGTCTACCGGTAACGCCACTCCCGTGGACGGAGATGTGGACTTCTCACAGAGCCCCGTGACCGAGGCAAAGTACATTTCCTCGTTTATGCTGGTAAACAAGAAAAACATAAAGCCTTTCTCCACCGGTTTCTTTGTGTTCAAGCAGGAGGATGCCTACTCCAGATACGATGACGGCAAGGGCGGCAGCTACAAGGTTACAAATAATGTGCTGTACCGTGCGGTAAGCGAGGACACCTCCGAGGATCTGTTCGAGTTCCTCAGCCAGTATACCGTGGAGGGCGACCCCACTCAGATTCTTGAGTCAAAGGGCGACACCCAGTATGTTATAATAGGCGACTCTATTTCAAATATTTCCAAATTCAAGTTCAAGGTCGGCGACACCATCGCCGTGTCTACTTACGAGGGCGCGGTCACTGCGGTTGACTCCAATCTGACCGGTAAAAATTTGCTTCGCAAGCAGATACAGAACTTCAAGTACAGATACACCACTCTTACGGTGTGCGCGATTATTAAGGATATTCCCTCCGGCAGCGTTCCCGTATATATGATGGACGACGTTTACGAGTCTGTCGCCGGACGCTCCGCAGTTACTACCAAGCTTAATCTTTACACTTACAGCGCAGACCCCGCAA
>JBJDYY010000001.1:0-7097 GCA_051867715.1 Candidatus Avispirillum sp. | reverse complement strand
AGTCTCTCGGATGCTTTTATCAGGTTTTTGAGACAAAGAAAATGAGGGATCTTCTCGGCCGCGCACAACGCGCTACCGAGATGTGGGACGGCACGCAGGCGCTTGTGGATTTGCCTACAAAAACACTTAATCTGATTGAAGCTGTCATTTGCTATTTTCTTTTCGGGACAGCACTCACTTTTGTTTCTCCGTGGATAGTTCCCATTCTTACCGCCGCCCCGATAGTGAACTGGTTGTGTGCGAAACTTTACCGCAAATGGGAATACAACCACCGTGAGGAACAAAGCGATATTGACAGCAAACTGTGGTATGTTCAGTCAAAGCCGTCCGATTTCGGCTTTGCTAAGGATATACGAATATACGGCATGGCTGAATGGATACGCGATATGTACCGCAAGCTTACTTCCGAGAAGCGTCAGTGGGAAAATAAATCTATATTGCGTCAATTTATGTCGGGGCTGGCAGATCTTTTTATTATACTTGTCCGTGACAGCGGGGCATACGCCTTGCTGATTGCAATGGCTTTTCGCGGCCAGATTACTGTTGACAGATTTGTATTTTGCTTTGCGGCTATTTCTTCTTTTGCATCATTTATCGGAAGCATTATCGGTAACTACAATTCAATGCAGTCTGTCAGCATGAATATATGCGATTTCAGAGAATACATCGATATTGCCGAGAGTGACGGAACCGGAGAAGCGGTAATTGACGGAATGCTTGAGCGTTCTCCGGAGATTACATTTGATCATGTCACATTCCGATATGACGAAGCAAAAACCGATACATTGAAGGATATATCTTTTACAATCAAATCCGGGGAGAAAATAGCACTGGTGGGATTAAACGGTGCGGGCAAAACCACCTTAGTCAAGCTGCTGTGCGGTCTGTACGAACCCACTTCGGGGGAAATACGCATAAACGGTATTCCGGTTAAAAAATTCTACCGTCGCGACTATTATAAACTATTTTCTCCGGTATTTCAGGATGTGGAAACGGCTTTCTTCTCCCTTGCAGAGACGGTTGCTGCCGGGTCTGGCGATGAACCGGACTACTCTCTTGCCAAGCAGTGTATGCGTCGTGCCGGACTCGGTCCGAAAATCGATTCACTTCCGAACGGTATATATACCAAGCTTGACAAACAGGTGAATGAGGACGGAATTGAGCTGTCGGGCGGTGAAGTTCAGAAGCTGATGCTGGCGAGAGCCTTGTACAAGGATGCTCCCGTATTGGTGCTGGACGAACCTACTGCTGCTCTTGACCCTATCTCGGAAAGCCGTGTATATGAGGAATATATGCGTCTGTCAGACAAAAAATCTGCTCTTTTTATCTCGCACAGACTTGCGTCAACAAGATTCTGCGACAGAATTCTGTATCTTGACAACGGGCGTATCGAAGAAGAAGGAACTCACAGCGAGCTTGTAGGCAAGGGAGGCAAGTATGCGCAGCTTTTCGAAATTCAAAGCTGTTGGTACCGCGACGATTGCGGCGGATTAAAAGGGGATTTGGGAGAAGGAGGACAGACGAATGAAATTTAAGGAACATTTAGCTATATTTATCCGTGGGTTGAAACAATATCATGCATACGCACCGAAATATTTTGTAAGTCACTCTATAGGCGATGTTGTCAGAGCTGTAACGCCGTATGTCCCGGTGTATTTCTCTGCGAGGCTCATTGATGCGCTTGCATCGGGTGAGCCCGCCTCGAGGCTTATTATGTATGTGGCTTTGACCGTAGGACTTACTTTTATACTGCACCTTATATCAAGGTACCTGTCTTCTGTCGATGCGAAAACCGAATATGAGTGTTACCGTCAGGAGCAGTGGGCGTATTCCGAAAAGGCGATGTCTATGGCTTATGAGTCCATAGAAGACCGAGACATATATCATTTGAAGCATCAGGTTGAAGCGAAATCACAGACCGGGTATAATATTTATCAGCTACGCCACAGCTTTTCGAACATGATAGGCGCACTTACAAGAATTATCGCTTCCGCTTCAATGTCTTTTTCGTTTTTTACATTGGAGTCCGTTCCGCTCAGTATGAAACTGTTGACGGTTGCCGTTACTGCTGTAACGGTAGTAAGTAATGTTCTTACTACATCAATGCAGATGAAGGAACGCTGTAAATTCTTCGGGAATAATGTATTCATAAATGTCTACCTAGAAAAATTCTGCGACTATATCGGCAATTACAGCGCCGGTAAGGATATTCGGCTGTACGGGATGGGAGATATGCTGGCCAAAAAAAGAGCTGAAACCGAGAACTGTTTTTATCGCAGATCGATTCATGTGGATCACAAATTGGCATTGATGTCCCTTCCGGGTCAGCTTTTGAATACGGTATTGCAGTTTGTCTTGTATGCCGTGCTTATTTACGGTGCATTGAAAGGCGATGTGACCGTGGGATCAATAGCAAAGTATGTATCCTGCGTGACAATGCTTCTCGGCGCGGTTACTACACTGATAGTGGGAATAAATACAACGCTTGAAAACAATTTACACCTGAAACAGTATTTTTCATATTTCGACATACCGAACAATATGTACAAGGGCTCGCTGACCGTGGAAAAACGGGATGATCGCGAATACTATGTGGAATTTTGCAATGTTTCATTCAAATATCCTAATACAGACACATATGCTCTGCGTAATGTTAATATTAAATTCAAAGTCGGTGAAAAATTGGCTGTTGTCGGTGTGAACGGCTCCGGCAAGTCGACGTTTATTAAGCTTATGTGCCGTCTGTACGACCCGACCGAGGGGGTAATTCTGCTGAACGGAGTGGATATACGGAAGTATGACTACGATGAATACATGTCGCTTTTCTCCGTAGTATTTCAGGACTTCAAGCTGTTTTCCTTCCCGCTCGGGCAGAATGTGGCGGCAAGTCTTGATTACGACAAAGAGCGTGTTGTCACCTGCCTGACGCAGGCGGGGTTCAGCAGCAGGCTTGGCGAAATGCCCATGGGGACTGAAACATGTTTGTATAAGGATTTTGACAACAACGGGGTTGAGATTTCAGGAGGCGAGGCGCAGAAAATCGCTCTTGCTCGCGCTTTATACAAGGATGCGCCGTTTTTCGTACTGGATGAACCAACAGCGTCCCTTGACCCGATTTCGGAATATGAGGTATATTCCAAGTTTAACGAGATCACCGGGGACAGAACAGCAGTCTATATCAGTCACCGTCTGGCATCGTGCAGATTCTGCGACAATATAGCTGTGTTTGACAACGGATCTGTTATTCAATTTGGCACGCATGACTCTCTGCTGGCGGATGAAAGCGGAAAATATTATGAACTGTGGCACGCGCAGGCGCAGTATTATACATAATGAGTTCTGAATTTCGGTCTGTTTTCCCATATGTTTCTTAGTAATTGAATAAAAACGCCGCATTTTACTTTGACATTTTGTGAAAGTCTGCGGCGTTTTTGCTATAGTTGCAAACGGATGCCGGCAGTAGAAAAGTGACGGTAGCCGTAGTGAAAACGGAGAATAGAATTTACTGCAAAGCTGATGTTGATATATGGGACGGGGTATGGTATAATAGTCGCAGAAATCCTTGCCTACGGCAAGTATTTGCGGCTTTGACCGCCCGTACTTCGTCCGGCTGCGACATTGACGGTCTCGCAAAAATGCCCTTGCGAGCAAGCATTTTTGCTTCGTGGTATAATAGTCGCAGAAATCCTTGCCTACGGCAAGTATTTGCGACTTTGACCGCCCGTGCTTCGCCCGGCTGCGACATTGGGACTGCAAAAATGCTCTTGCGAGCAAGCATTTTTGCTTCGTGGTATAATAGTAGCATAAAGTCTTGCAAGCAAGCATTTTTGCTAACTCAAAACAGCTTCTGACGGATACTTAATACTATGGAACGGAGATGGGAATACATATGAATCTGGCACTTGTAAAGCTTACTTGCGAATATAAGGCGCAGCTTTTTGATATGATGGACGAGTGGTGTGCGTCCGGAGAGAAGATCATTCCCTACGTCATTCGTAGAAACGATTATCACGATTTTGAAAACTACGTCGCAAATTTAGAGATTACGGAGGAGCGGGATGGGCTTGTGCCCGATTCCACATATTTTTGTCTGGACAGGGACAGGAATATTTTTGTGGGAGCGGTAAACATCAGGCATCGGCTGAACGACGCTCTTTTGCGATACGGCGGGCATATCGGAGACGGTGTGCGCCCCTCGGAACGCAGAAAGGGAGTCGCTACCGCAATGATTGCACTTGCTCTTGACGAATGCAGGAAGCTGGGCATTGACAGGGTACTGATGGTATGCGACCGCGATAACATAGGCTCCGCGAAGAGTATTATCAATAACGGCGGCGTGCTTGAAAACGAGATATGCGACGGCGGCGATGTTGTGCAGAGGTACTGGATAGATATTTAACAGACGGAGCATTAGGGGGAATTATGGCTACATGGATTACGCATCTGCGAATTGCCGAAGCGGTGATGCGGCGCTTTCCGGTGCTTCTCGAGGCGGAATTTGCTCTTGGAAATATTGCGCCGGACAGCGGTGAGGCTCAAACTGACGGGCTTTCTTATATGCCTCCGAAGTCGGCTTCCCATTTTCTCAAAGACGGCAGGGCAGACTTCCGGCTTTTTCTGCAAAAGTACGGCGACAGGCTGCGCTGCGGCGGGGGATCGGAGCGTTCTTTCTATCTTGGTTATATGTCCCATCTTATAAGCGACGCTTTATGGAGCGAGCAGGTGTATGCTCCGCTGAAAATCAAATACAAAGCGGCGGTAGAAAAAGACTACGCGGCGTTTGTATGGAATGTAAAGCGGGACTGGTATGACCTTGATCACCTTTTTCTGAAAAAGAATCCGGATTTTCTTCTGTATGAGGTTTACAGTGCAGAGAACGGCATTGAAAATACATATATGGATGAGTTTTCACGTGGAGCTTTTGAAAAAAAGAGAGCGGAAATCGTTGATTTTTACGCGGGAGAGCATTATAATCTTGAGAGAGATTACGAATACATGACAGAAGCGCAGATGGATGCTTTTGTCAATGCGGCGGCGGAGCGCGTCGCCCGGGAGTTTATGAGCCTTATGTGCTCGGAGTAACGGAAACGGATTTCAGCAAATGACAGACAAATTTCTTTTGGCAAGCGATTTTGACAGCACCCTGTGCCATTGGCCGCAGGGCATTGTGGATGACAGGGACAGAGCCGCCATCCGCCGTTTCAGAGAAGCGGGCAACCGCTTTGCGGTAGTTACGGGAAGAACATATCAAAACGCTCTGTGGGGTTTTGACGGAACGGATTTTCACGATATGGACGCCTGCTTTTGCCTCAGCGGTGCGCTTTGCTTTGATTCAGACGGCAAGGTCATATATGACAGGCGTGCCGACGGCGCCGCTCTCTCGGATATTATCGACTATTTTCGCCGCACCGGAGCCAGGTATCTTGCATACGATATAGGTACGGAAAGCGGCTTTATCGATATTGACGGAGACCCGGATTTTCCTCCCACCGTATCGGCGGACGAGGCAAGGCGATTTGAAAGTTTTACCAGTCTTAACGCGGGATATCCCGATGCGGATACCGCGAAAGAACGCGCGGCGGAGATCGGTAGGCTGTTCGGAAAAGTTCTGACTCCGCTTCAGAACAATATTGCCATAGATATGCCTCCGGTGGGAGTGAACAAGGCTTATGCTGCCTCTTATGCGGCGGAGATGTTCGGTATTGAGAGGGAAAAAGTGTATACCGCCGGCGACAACTACAACGATATTTCAATGGTGGCTGAGTTTCACGGCTGTGCTATGGAATACGGGCCGCAGGAGCTGCTTTGCGTGGCTGAAAGAAAGATTTCGCTTTTGCATGAGGTTATTGATGACATAATGCAGAAATGAGATCGGACATATACATAAAACGAGGTGTATAAAATGAAAAGAATACTGTCGGCGCTTCTTGCTTTGCTTTGCGTTACCGTGCTTACGGCGGGCTGCGGCAAGGCTGATAATAACAAGGACGGCGGTGATACGACGGAGCCTGTTACAACTGATGGCAGCACTACCGGCGGGGAGGTTAGCAGCACGGGCGAGACTGTAACCACAGAGGCAGATACCGATCCGGGTCTCGGTCATGTAACGGAAATCAAGCTTGATAAATATGAAGTAAATATAACTGTCGGCTCAAAGGATATGCCTTGGGTCACCATGCTTCCCGAGGACGCTGAGAATAAGGCGGAAATATGGGAAAGCGACAATACTTCCGTGGCGACTGTTGACAAGTACGGCAACATTACAGGCGTCAGCGAGGGGAGCTGCACCGTTACGGTGACTTCTGCCGACAACAAAAGTGTCAGTGCAAAGGTGGCTGTTAATGTGAGCGCTGCAAAGGGACTTACTTATATTCAGGGAATACTTGTGGTTAACAAAACATATTCGCTGCCTTCCGATTACAATCCCGGAGTGGACAGCACGGCAAACGCGGCGCTTAATGAAATGATAGCCGCGGCGGCAAAAGAGGGAATAAATCTTTGGATAGCTTCCGGTTTCCGTTCATACTCGCGGCAGGAAACGCTTTACAACAACTATGTTGCACGCGACGGCAAAGCGGCGGCGGACAGGTACTCGGCGCGACCGGGGTATTCGGAGCATCAGACCGGTCTGGCTTTTGACCTGAATTCGCTGGAGCAGTCCTTCGGAGAGACAAAAGAGGGAAAATGGATAGCGGATAACTGCTGGAAATACGGGTTTATTCTTCGCTATCCTCAGAACAAAGAAACCCAGACCGGATATATGTATGAACCGTGGCACGTGCGCTATCTGGGCAAGGATATAGCTGAGAAGGTATACAAGAGCGGTCTGTGTCTTGAAGAATATCTTAATATTACTTCTGTATACGCCAACTGAACGATGTATTTTGAGCCGGCAGAATTTTTCTGCCGGCTTTTCAAAAAAATTAAAAATAATTGTTGACAAGAAGCATTTTACTCGCTATAATATATAGCACCACACGCGAAATCTTTGTTAATATTTTTTCAAAAATCGAGTAAAAAGTACTTGACAAAGGAAATCAAGTTTGGTATACTAAGAAAGCTGTCGACGAGGGCGGGAGCCTGAGAGGGCAGCAAAA